>NZ_JAVJQP010000114.1:0-44072 GCF_040218875.1 Coleofasciculus sp. D1-CHI-01 | reverse complement strand
CGGGTTTTGTTGTTCCGTTATCGGTGAGATAGGGCGGGTTTTGTTGTTCCGTTATCGGTGAGATAGGGTGGGTTTTGTTGTTCCGTTATCGGTGAGATAGGGCGGGTTTTGTTGTTCCGTTATCGGTGAGATAGGGTGGGTTTTGTTGTTCCGTTATCGGTGAGATAGGGCGGGTTTTGTTGTTCCGTTATCGGTGAATAGCGGAATTTATTCCCTAAACCCGCCCCTACAATTATGGCTAAACCCGCCCCTACAATTATGGCTAAACCCGCCCCTATAATTGACAAATGTGTCATGGTATGTGTGGAAAATAAGTTTTGACTTAACTCCCTTCATCCTTTCTCCGCATAGCTTGCTTCATCTCCCGAACTGCCCGTTCTAATCCAACTAGCGAAGCTCGTGCGATAATGCTATGACCAATATTAAGTTCTTCCATACCTTCTAAACAAGCCACTGGGTAGACATTCCAATAGGTTAAACCATGACCTGCATTCACCCGCAACCCAGCCGCGATCGCATCTTGGCATCCTTTGGCTAACAGATCCAGTTGCGTTTGGCGACTGGCTTCGTCTTTGGCTTCTGCATAGGAACCTGTATGCAGTTCAATAAACTTAGCGTTAATTGCCGCCGATGCTTGGATCTGGGCAGGATCAGCATCGATAAATAGACTAACGGGAATCCCGGCATCTTGCAACTGAGCCACCACTTCACCCAGGCGGGATTTTTGACCCGCAATATCCAATCCTCCCTCGGTTGTGACTTCCTCCCGCCGTTCTGGAACTAGGGTAATATAGTCTGGTTTAATATCGAGTGCGATCGCGATCATTTCCTCCGTTGGTGCCATTTCCATATTTAAGTGAGTTCGCACCGTCTGACGCAAGAGTCGGATATCCCGATCTTGGATATGGCGTCGATCTTCCCGCAGGTGTGCGGTAATCCCATCCGCACCCGCTAATTCGGCTAACACCGCCGCCGCCACCGGATCGGGTTCCACAGTGCGCCGCGCCTGTCGAATTGTGGCAATGTGGTCAATGTTGACGCCAAGGGTTAGCACTCGCGTTTTTCTCCTGAAACCGTTTTCTCTACAGCCCTTTATTGTATCTGAGTAGGGGTTTGGGAACCAAACCCCTACCAGTTCCCCCAGGGTCTGTTCAATTAAGCACAAAAAGGCAATGGGCTTGGAGAAAATTAACAATGTTTTAACGTCAAAACGCCACAGCTGAACCACGTTGCCCAACTGGTTAAGTTTTATGACAAAAAAAAATTAGACTCAATGATTTGAGATACTCTGGCTACTGAGATGAAAATTAGGTGTTTTTTTCTGGTGATTATCAGCCACTAGATGGGCTTTAGTAAGTTGGTACTAAGCGATAGCATAATCATTTATTTAAAGAATCAGTGTTACTTTAAAACTGCCTAATTGAGTCAAGCCAGCCTAACTAGCTAGCTGTGAACCAATCGAAACCGTGCTAATCGCCAGTTTTGGCAGGTTTTTTATGAAGTGTTGAAGACAAGGTATAAGACGACTATCTTATATCAAAATTTACTATAGCTATCCAATTCATTGAACTTCCACCCAGGCGTAACAACAATTTTCAGCAAATAAGCGTAAATGAACAATGACATCAAGCCAGCTACCCTTTGAATTACCGGATTTTTATATGCCTTGGCCCGCGCGTGTGAACCCCAATGTACAGGGGGCACGCCTACACTGCAAGGAATGGGCGTATCGGATGGGCATCCTCAGCTCGGATGAGGATACCGTATGGGATGAAGAAACCTTTGAGGCAATGGATTTCGCTGGCTTTGCCGCTGCCACTCACCCAGATGCACCGGCACCGGAGTTGGACTTACTCAGCGATTGGTATGTTTGGGGGTGGTTTGTCGATGACTACTTTCCGCGAACATTCGAGGGTGGAAGTTCAGATATAAAAGAGGCAAAGGCGTATTTGACTCGACTGCTGTCCTTTATGCCCAGCGATCTAGCCACTCCTATACCGGAGTCCCAGAACCCGACTGAATACGCCCTAGCAGATCTGTGGCCTCGTACCGCACCAACGATGTCAGTGCAGTGGCGACAGCGGTTTGTTGAACACATCCGAGTCATGGCAGAAGCCAACCTACGAGAACTGTTCAACACGGGCAATAACCAGGAGTGGATACTCGATCCAGTTGAATACATCGCGCTGCGCCGTCAGATAGGCGGGGTGTTTTGGTCGGCCGACTTGGTCGAACATTCCCTAACGGTTGAGATTCCACCCCAGATCTATGACAAGCGACCGATCCAGGTACTCAATGACACCTACGCGGATAGCGTCGGTCTACGCAACGATATCATTTCCTACCAGAAGGATATTGATGACGGCAAGGTCAATAACTGTGTAGTGGTCGCGGAACACTTCTTCAACACGGAGATCCAGGAAGCTGTTAACGTCGTCAATGACTTGGTGACTTCACGACTATTCCTGTTCGAGAATACCATGACGGTGGAACTACCCCCACTATTGGATGAGTATAGGTTGGATAGTGAGGTACGATACCGGGTATTTCGCTATGTGAAAGCACTGCAAGACTGGATGGCTGGGGATCTGGAGTGGGAACTCCGACCCGGAGGTCGATACCTACCCGCCGAATCGAAAAAGGAATCGGCACTCGGAGGCCCCAAGGGCTTGGGTACGGCAGCGGCGCGTATCGGCTTATCGCCGGCGGCGATGGGACTAAGGGTAAGAACTTATAATTATATTCCTTTCCAGACGGTGGGAAAAACGCCCCTACCCGAGTTTTATATGCCCTTTTCGACAAGATTGAATCCGCACCTAGAAGAAGGGCGACGGACATCTAAGGAATGGGCTTACGAAATGGGAATGATCGGTATTCCTGGCATCAGTTTCTGGGATGAACAGAAGTTTGATGCGATCGATGTGGCGTTGATGTCTGCATTAATTTATCCGGATGCTCCCCAAGCTGTCTATGAGCTGGCGGCAAAAGGCCAGGTTTGGGGTTTTTACATTGATGGTGTATTTGAGGGACGCTACTTAGCGACCCGCAACATAGTGGGGGGTAGAATGTACCTGGCTCGACTATTGGCATTGATCGCTAGCGACTCTGGTCCGATGTTGATGCCAACTAACCCATCGGAACGTGGTTTAGTGTATCTATGGCAGAGAATGACTTCTTTTTTGTCTGCCGAGAACAAGGAGCAGATGAGGGGCTCCCTGGTAAAAATATTTGAAAGTTGGGCGTGGCAACTTGACCACCAGGCACAAAATCGTATCCCCGACCCAATCGATTATATCGAGACAAGCGGCAAGACATTTGGTTTTGATTTCGTGATGCTCTTGAACCAAGGCGAGAAAATGCCCCCTGAGCTTTATGACACTCAACCGGTACAAAGCATGCACAAAGCGGCTGCCAATGTTTCCGGTTTAGTCAATGACATCGTATCCTATCAGAAAGAAATGGAATCTGAAGGCATACTCTTCAATAGCGTGTTGATCGCTCAGCATTTTCTTGACTGTGATGTAGCACAAGCGGTTGAGATTGTTAACAACCTGATCACGGCGCGGGTGCGTGAGTTTGAACACATCGTCGCCACCGAACTCCCAGCGCTCTGTGAGGACTTTGACTTAGATGCAAGGAATCGCGAGCTGCTCTTTAGCTATGTTGAACAACTACAGATCATGATGTCTGGTCTGTCCAAATGGTTCTTGGGTTCCGACTACTACAAAGAATTTGAATTTAAACGAGATCCCAGCCCCAGGAACTTGTTCAATGTGCCTACCGCTTTAGGTTGTTCAGCCGCACGGATAACATCGTTGGTCAACTACTCACGGTTACTTCGTTGAACCGTGAGCTTGGAAGAATCAGATTCGAGTAACAGTTGTCTACCGCATGAGTTTCTAGATGGTACGCACCTCCGGATGTTTTCCTAGTTCGGAAAAACTGCAAGACCTCTGATTAGGTCGCCTTAAGAGGGGACATCTTTCTAGAAATGGCGGTAAGGAACAAGTAACTTGTATAAGGATTATCTCCTATGCAGCGAGTACCAGTAATTTCACCGGGCGGACATCCGCTAATGCCCACAAAGGCATCAAGAGCTAGGCGTTGGCTCAGACAAGGAAAGGCAAAAGTTTATCCGAATGACTTGAATGTGTTTGCAATTCAACTTATATTCAACCCGTCTGGGCATGACACTCAGGACGTAGCTATTGGTATCGATCCCGGTAAACTGTTCAGCGGCGTTGGGGTTCAGAGTTATAAGGCAACCCTGCTACTGCTGCATCTAATTCTCCCGTTCCCCAATGTCACAAAAAAGATCACAGCAAGGCGGATACTCAGGAGAGCTAGACGCGGACGAAGAATCAATCGCAAACTGCCTTATAAACAACGGTGTCATAAAGCCAAACGGTTTGATAACAGAGTCCACAAGAAACTACCTCCAAGTATTAGAGCTAATCGCCAGTTAGAACTGAGAGTAGTCAAAAAAATAGTTCGACTATTCCCTATCTCTAATATTGTTTACGAGTACATCAAAGCTCGTGGTGACAAAGGTTTTAGTCCGGTAATGGTTGGTCAAAAAGTCATGTTGAAATGGCTGGAGAAGCTGGCACCAACAACTACTCAGTACGGCTGGCAAACCTCTAATCTCAGGCAGTGGCTAAAGCTGACCAAGGAAAAAAGCGACAAGTCAAAAGCTGTGGCAGAAACTCACAGCAATGATGGTGTGGCACTGGCTGCTAGTCATTTTGTTAAGTGGAAAGACTGGCATGACAAAAATGCACATGGAGGCTATTGGGATGGTGAAGTGGTTGCCACTGTAGCCCCCTTCAAGGTGATAGCTAGAGTAGGTGTTTACAGGCGTCAGCTTCACTTCTCCAATCCCGACAGCCACAAACCAAAAGCTGATTTGGCGAAATTACGGGTATCAAAAGTCAAAACTCTGGCTCAAACCTAATTTTTGGAGGGGTCTATGGTCTTAATCTAGTCAAGGTCTGTAGGGCTTTCTTGGTGCGATTCATTCCGGTGAAACCATAAGGAGGAACCGGATGCTGAAGGGGTAATCCATAGGATTGAGTTCGCACTTTAATCCCCCAACAGCACAACTCAAATTCCATACAGGTGAGGAAATCTAGTCAAGCTAAAAGCACCCAGCCGCAAGCAAAGACAACTAGAGGTAATAACCATAATTGACCAAAAGTTTACTAAACATTAACTAACATTAACCAAAGGAAAATCATCATGACAGATGCAGCCAATACGCCCCTAGACAATGAAAATGATCAACCGCAGTTGAGCTTAAACACAGCCGCCGCCCGGAATTTAGCAACCACCACCAAAACCAAGCCCCAGATGCAGGGCATTTCGTCACGGTGGTTGTTAAAAATGCTGCCCTGGATACAAGTCGTCGGTGGTGCCTATCGGGTGAACCGTCGGTTTACCTATACCGTTGGCGATGGGCGCGTCACCTTCACCAACGTTGGGGCTGATATCCGCGTGATTCCCCAAGAACTGTGTGAACTGCCATTGCTGCGGGGGTTTGCGGATGAAGAGATACTCTCTGCCTTAGCTGACCGATTTGTGCAGCAAGAATTTGCCGCCGGTGATGTGATCATTCAGGCGGGTCAATCCGCTAACCAGGTCATCCTGATTGCCCATGGTAAAGTGAACGTAATTGGACCTGGAAAATATGATGATGAAGTCGTCTTAGGGGTGCTGGCTGACGGCGATCATTTTGGTGACCAAGCCGTCGTGCAGTCGGAAGATACTTGGGACGTTACCCTACAAGCAGTGACTCGCTGCATTGTTTTGTCACTACCAGAAGAGGCGTTTCGGCAGTTAGTTAGTCAGTCCGAATCATTGCAGACACAGGTCGATCAATACCGCGCTAGCCTGAGCAAACCCCAGAGCGCCGAAGGGGAAGCCTTAATCGATTTATCTGCAGGACATCAGAGTGAAACCCCATTGCCTGGAACCTTCGTAGATTATGAAGTCGCTCCCCGTGAGTATGAGTTGAGCTTGGCTCAAACGGTGTTGCGGGTCAACTCGCGAGTGTCTGACTTGTACAACGAACCGATGAATCAGACTGAGCAGCAATTGCGGCTGACGATTGAGACATTGCGGGAACAGCAGGAACATGAACTGATTAATAACCGCGACTTTGGGTTGCTGCACAATGCAGACCTGAAGCAGCGCATCTTTACCCGTAGCGGTCCACCCACCCCAGATGACCTGGATGAATTAATCTCCATTGTCTGGAAAGAGCCGAGCTTCTTCCTCGCCCACCCCCGCGCGATCGCCGCCTTTGGTCGGGAGTGTAACCGACTGGGACTCTATCCCAACACAGTCCCCATGGGCAACAGCTCAATACCCGCTTGGCGTGGTATCCCCATCTTTCCCAGCAACAAGATTCCCATCTCCAAAACCCGGACTAGCTCCTTCATGTTGATGCGTGTGGGAGAAGCGAACCAAGGTGTCATCGGTCTCCACAAAACCGGTATCCCCGACGAATACCAACCCAGTCTGTCTGTCCGGTTTATGGGCATCAACGAAAAGGCGATCATCTCCTACCTCGTCAGTGCCTACTACTCCACCGCCGTCCTCGTCCCCGACGCCCTGGGCATCCTTGAAGATGTCGAAGTCGGTCGTTAGGAAGAAGGTGAGAACGCTGTCTACCGAGAGCTAATTAAGGGGCAAGTCGGGGCGGGTTTTACAGATAACTTATGGCAACAACTTTGTCGGGGCGGGTTTATTCATATCTGGGTGCAACCCGCCAATGATAGTAGTAAAACCCGCCCCTACATTCAACCCGCCCTTTTCCGGTGGCGATCGCTATCAGCCGAGGGAGCAGGAACCCCGTCGCTAAAAATTAGAAGGGGCAAGGGTTGTGGCTTAAGTTGACACCCATGGTGGGCAGTGCCCACCCTACGGTATATCTTTTTGTGAGTTACGAGCAGTATGGAGTATTAAATTGTAAGCAACCCCGGTCTAAAGACACGGAGCAAAAGCCAAATAAGTTAAAGCTGTGCTTACCAGCCTAAGTCTTAACTGACTACGTTATCGGCAAGTGTTTAAGACCTACCAGTAAATGCGTAGCTAGTTTACTGCTCTAGAACCGAAAAGTTAAACAGTTTTAAGGTCACTGAAACAGTGCTTTTTGGATAGTTACCGACCGATAACATTGGCGAAGCTAACTTTACCCGAAAGGAGACTGAGGCAACCCTACCTCATCGGAGGGGCAACCATACCCCTCCACCCCCGAAAGGGGTATGCGGTTAAAACCGCTATCGCGTGTTCATCCCCGGTCTCGCATACACGGGGTTTCCCACAACGAAGGAGTTTTTATGACAGATGCCGCCAATTTGCCGGTTGAGAGTGAACAGCCGCAGATGAGTTTGAACACAGCCGCCGCCCGGAATTTGGCAACCACGACCAAAACCGTGCCGCAGATGCAAGGCATCACCCCACGGTGGCTGTTAAAGATGTTGCCCTGGGTGCAGATCAAGGGGGGTGCTTATCGGGTGAACCGTCGGTTACGCTATACCGTCGGGGATGGACGAGTCAGCTTTACCAACACGGGCACCGACGTGCGGGTGATTCCCCAATCCCTATGTGAGCTACCCTTACTGCGAGGGTTTGACGATGTTGGGGTGTTAAATGCCTTAGCGGATCGATTTGTGCAACAAGAGTTTGCCGCAGGTGACGTGATTGTCCAGGCGGGTCAACCCGCCGATCGCGTGTTACTCATGGCTCACGGTAAAGTCAACAAGATGACACCGGGAAAATATGAGGAAGACGCTTTACGAGATGTACTCGCTGATGGTGACTATTTTGGGTATCAAGGAATGGTTGAGTCCCAGGAGAGTTGGAATGTCACCCTACGGGCAGTAACCAGCTGTACAGTATTATCCCTGCCGATTCAGGCATTTCGGCAGTTACTCAACCAGTCCGAGGCGCTACAGGCTCAGCTGGATCAATTTAGAGCTCGGTTGAGACAGCCCCAAGACAAACACGGTCAAGCCGCGATCGCTATATCAGCAGGACATCCGGTGGAAACAGTGCTACCAGGGACTTTTGTGGATTACGAATTAAAACCGCGCGAGTATGAGTTGAGTGTGGCTCAAACCATTTTGCGGATCAACACGCGAGTGGCTGATCTGTACAATGAACCCATCAATCAGGTTGAGCAACAGTTACGGCTAACGATTGAGGCGTTGCGGGAACGGCAGGAATACGAAGTGATTAATAACCGCGAATTCGGGTTATTGCACAATGCGGATCTCAAGGAGCGCATTTTTACCCGCACCGGTCCACCTACCCCAAATGACATGGATGAACTCCTCTCTCTGCGGAAGAAGACGAAGTTCTTCCTGGCTCACCCCCGCACCATTGCTGCCTTTGGTCGGGAATGTAACCACCGTGGCATTTATCCCCAGAGTGTTGAGGTAAACGGGCAGATGATCTTCGGTTGGCGCAGCGTTCCTATCTTTCCCTGCAACAAGATTCCGATTACGAAAGCTGGTACTAGCTCCATCCTGGCACTCCGCATCGGTGAGGAGAATGAAGGGGTGGTTGGTTTACACCAAACAGGTATCCCCGACGAATACCAACCCAGCTTGTCTGTCCGGTTTATGAGCATCAACGAAAAGGCGATTATGTCTTATCTGCTCAGCGTTTACTATTCTGTAGCCGTGCTTGTCCCTGACGCACTAGGCATCCTTGAGGACGTCGAAATCGGGCGCTGAGCAAAGGAGGCTTCGTCTTTGGCTTCTGCATAGGAACCTGTATGCAGTTCAATAAACTTGGCGTTAATTGCCGCCGATGCTTCGATCTGGGCAGGATCGGCATCGATAAATAAATAGACTAACGGGAATCCCTGCCTCTTGCAACTGCGCGACGACTTCACCCAGGCGCGATTTTTGACCTGCAATATCCAATCCGCCCTCGGTGGTAACTTCCTCCCGCCGTTCTGGAACCAGAGTAATATAATCGGGTTTAACTAAGAGTGCGATCGCGACCATTTCTTCGGTTGGTGTCATTTCCATATTGAAGTGAGTTAGCACTCGCGTTTTTCTCCTGAAACCGTTTTCTCTACAGCCCTTTATTGTATCTGAAATTATCATAGAACTATCAAAACGATGCCCGCTGTCCTACTCTATAATAGATGCAAGCTCTTATTCCTACATCATGACTGTCCCAATAACTATTAACTTACCCGAAGGTTTAGTTGAATCGGCTCAACGTCTTGGAGAAGCTACAGCGCGAAATATCTCAGACGTTTTAGTTGATACGCTAGAGATTATTTTGCCGACCTTTAATAATCTCTCAGAAATCAACATTAATTCAGAAGTTTATCAGCTTTCCAATGAGGATGTAATTGAGTTAGCTAATTTAAAAATGGATGCCAATCAAAACCAACGTATCGGAGAACTCCAAGCTAAAGGAAAAAATACTGGCTTGACTGAATCAGAACGCTATGAGCTATTAGTTTTAATGTCAATTTATCAAATTGGTCAATTCAGAAAATCAGCCGGATTAGCTGAAGCCGTTCGACGAGGATTAAAAAGTCCTTTATTACCATGAGTTTTATATCTGAAACTCTACGCCAAAAAGTTCGGCAAAGAGCAGAAAATCGCTGTGAATATTGCCTCAGCCATCAAGATTATATTATGGGTAGATTGCAAATTGATCATATACAACCTCTAGCAAAAGGAGGACTTGACACGGAAGATGATCTATGCTTAGCCTGTGAACTATGTAATCAATATAAGTGGATACAAACGGTCAGTGTAGATCCTCAATCGGGGGAAACAGTCTCTTTATTCAATCCTCGTCAACAGGAGTGGAGAGAACATTTTACTTGGAGTACCGAGGGAACAGAAATTATCGGCTTAACGGCTTGTGGTCGAGCGACAATTTCTGCCCTAAGATTAAATAATAATTTAGCTGTTGTTGTGCGTAAAAATTGGGTGAAAGCGGGTTGGCATCCACCAAACTAAAATCATAAATTCCTCCCTAGTTTGTCCAGTGGCTAAACCACCCGTGTCAACTTAAGTTCAACCCCTCTCCCCGATTGATTTTCGTTATGGATGTTAGCAGTGCTTCACAGTTTAGATCCCCCTAAATCCCCCTTCAAAAGGGGGACTTTGATCGTTTATTATTCCCCCTTAAAAAGGGGGGAACTAGGGGGGATCTCTTATTGAGTAACGATTTAACCTTAAGTTGACACCAATGGTGGCTAAACCCGCCCCGACAATTTACTTATACAACTTGTTTGTAACACCACAAATCTCTCCATCTGAAATACTGAACAATCCTCAACTACCCCAGCTAATGCTGGAGTGATTCCCTGAGTTAGCCTCTCTTGCGCCTCTAAAGTGACAGGTTGATAATCTCGCAGCCAATCATGATTGGCTAGATACTCTGGCGTAAAGGCAGTATTGTCTAATAACCAAAAGTCTATTCCATAGCGTTGAATAAACTGTTTCACCTCTTCTAAATCTGGACTGTACTGGGCTTGAATCAAGTCAATTGTGCGTTGGCGAAATTGACGATAATACACCCAATGATAAGGAATCGCATATTCCCGCCCGACTAAAATAGAGCGTTGGGCAAAGGTGGGTAGGTTATCTGCCTCTTCTGATACTGAAGCAATTAAACTGTCTTTGGGTTGCTGTTGGAAGAATTGATACAAAGCAGGAAAATGACCGTCTTTGTATTTAGTTAAGGGAAAGGGTTCAACTAAGTAGGGATAGCAAAGTAACGCGGCGGTGATAAAGCTAATGGTTAGGTAGTGGTAAATTCTTAGTTTTGAGTAGAGGCGAGTTTCTCTATTATTGTTTCTTTTCGCCCTGCGGTCACTAAATCTGCCCGGAGACAGGATGAGATTTTTGAGTTTTTTGGGATGGCAATCTGTTCTTAAAATAGCATCAATAACAATTGTTAAAACTATCCCGGCTGATACGGATAAAAGAATGCGAAAACTATGTTCTGTATAACGACTGGGAAGATGTAGGTTAAATAGAAGTAAATGAGCAACGATGAACATTGAGATAGATGACCAGAAAACTTGAGCTAATACTCGGATCTGAGGAGAAATCGATTTAACTAGGGGGAATAAGTTGGGATATCGGATTAGAATGGGTAATAGTATGCCTAAGGCTAAAGTTGCGGGTCTAACGAAGCCTACGTTTAATACACCACTGCGGGGACCGAGCAAAAAGAAATACCAGGGATTATTACTGAAAAAATAACTGCGTCCAGTTCCCCAAAATTCCGGTAATTCTTTGGCTTGAGTGGCGGTGATGACTGGATCGAATTTTCCGGGGATTAGGGCGTAGCTGGAAATGGCGATTATTGTTACGATTAGAGCTATTATTGATAGATAATGGGTATGGAGTTTGAATTTTTTTGGGAAACGCAGAGGGGCGCAGAGGTAAGCGCAGAGGGGCGCAGAGGTTCGTAGAGGTGAGTTTTTTGAGGGAAAAATTTGTAGGATAAATAGGGCGGCACAAATTAATAGGTATTGGGGATAGAATAGGGCTAACAGGATAATTGTGGCTAGGCAAGGCAGTAGAGATTGGCGTAGTAAGTAGTATAAAAAGGCGAGGAATAGGGGGTAAACAAAGGCTCTGGGGGTGGCTGAGATTAGATCATCTTTCATCCAAAGACTTTGATTGAGTAGTACTGTGGTGATAAAGCCAGCCACAGGTACGGGTAGGAGTTGTAGGGATATACCAAAACAATACCCTGTCGCGATCGCGCAGAGAATTGGTGGTAGGAGTTTGTTGAAGAGAAAGGGATGGATGCCAAAAGCGGCGGCGATGCGGTAAATGGCAGTATATCCCACAGGGGCGACGGATTGGAAATAATTGGCAATTAAGTCATGGGGAAATAATTCGCCATCAATAAACCGTTGCATCCAAAAGACATGCTGGCGGGCATCATCTTGAACAATATAGGCATGACTAAAGGCTTCCCGCAGGGCTAACCCACTGTAAATTGCGGCGATGGTTAAGCTTAAACTGAACCAAAATACAACGTGAACCGTTAACCCTGTTGTTCTAGGTTGAGTTAAAACGTTTTGCAGAGGTTTACGTCGCATAAAATGGTAAAGGTTTAAGTATAATCCTCTCGTGTAGAGACACGCCATGGCGTGTCTCTACTCTTAAAGCTTAAAGTAAAATGGTATTACTTTAGCAAGATGAATAAAATTGAATTTACTTGAATCATAAAACAGTAGGCAAATTTCCCCGTGCAAAAAACGCGAAGCAACATCTGGCTTCCCCCTTTTGAAGGGGGACGGGAGGGGGATCTAAAAGGGGGACGGGAGGGGGATCTAAAAGGGGGACGGGAGGGGGATCTCCGGGGAGTGAATCTCTAGTTTCTTGCTCACTGACTGAACTTGTCATCGACCTGAGGTTATAGGCTGTTTTTAGCTTATCCGATAAAGTCTTGAATGATAGGGAAGATAGGGCGGGTTTAGCTGTATCTGGGTAAAGTAAGCAACAATAATGGTGAAACCCGCCCCTACAAACCCGGTTCCCTTGAGCCAAGTGAAGGGTTACCACCTTGCCGATTTTTCAGATTCGCGAAATGGTTAAACAACGGCGGGAGCTTGCCAACCTCGCAAATAATAGTAAATCGAGGCGTAAAACTCTTCCACAATTCGCGTCGTGACAGTCAGCGCTTCTACAGAGGGGATAAAGGATTCAATCCACTGGTTGACTGTGGATGTTGTTCCGGGTTGAACGGTAAAGAAGCCGGTCGGTTTAGCCACAATATTGTTAAGACCTACACTTCTAAACGCCTGTTGAGCACGACGGCTGTTATAGGCTGAAGTAACCAGAAAAACGCGATTGTCTGCTATTCCCTGATCGCGTAATATATCTTCAACTTCTTCGGCGCTGGTGCGGAGATTGGTACCCGTGGGTTCAAGCACAATCCGAGTTTGGGGAACCCCAAACTGAACCAGTAAGGCGCGGATATCATTGGCTTCGACAATTTGGTCTTGATTTCCTTGCAGGTTAGGTCGAGGACCAGCACTAACCACGACTAAGGGGTTATTGCCAGATTGTCGATACAGTTGAGCGGCATAAAGAATGCGATCGCCTGTATCGGTGAGTTGAATTTGGGTTCGAGGCGGTTCATCGGGTTGGGTAGTGCCTTGTCCAAGAACCACAATCGCTGAGGCGGTTTGAGCCGCCGCCGACTCAGGCGTAACCACAGCTTGTTCCGTGCTAGCCGCCAACAAGTTAGAGAAAAAGGGCGTGCTGGCGAGGAGTAAGATTAGTAAGGCTGCCATAACCTGGTTCTTTGACTTATCCAGCCCTTGGCGGAGGGCAAAACCCAACAGCACGATGGAAGCACCGACAGGTTTCAAGAAAAACGAGAGAACCTGCCAAATCGTTGATATGGCATCATTGCCGGGAGAGAAAAACGCCACAACAATGAAGCCAAACAGAAATAAACCCCCAAGCAAGGTAAAATACTCCTTGGGGATTACCTTCTTAAACAGGTTGTAGAGAATAACTGCAATCAGCAGCCAGAGTAGGATTCGAGTCAGTAGTAAAAACATTGTGTTTTGACGGTGTAACGTTTGGACAGTGAGCGAGGAATTGTTACTTGTTAGTCTGACTCCTCAAAATAACAATTAACAAGTTAGGGGTGATTGGGATCAGGTTTTGTGTAACGTATCACTTGGGGAGAGCATGGTTCAAATAACCCTAACACGGGCATTATACTCGTCATTGTCCACAAGGATGAGGGAAATGAGGGAAAGGGGGGAGAGGGGCGATGGAGAAGAGGGGGGAGAAGCCGTTTTGAGCCAAATTACTATTCAAGCAAAGACAAATAGCGAAAATATTTGTAAAGTTAGTCTATAAAACGAAACAGGGACGGTTTGAGCGTGTCGCAAGTCCAACCGGAAATTCTAGTGACTGGCGGAGCTGGATACATTGGCTCTCACACAGTCTTAGCCCTACAACGGGCAGGTTACAACGTCGTTGTACTGGATAACCTGGTCTGTGGACATCGAGAATTCCTAGAAGAGATCCTGAAAGCGAAATTGGTGATCGGGGATGTGGGCGATCGCACTCTGTTAGACCAACTCTTCGCCAGCCACAATATTGCTGCTGTACTTCACTTTGCCGCCTATATTGCCGTGGGCGAGTCGGTCACCTGTCCGGCTAAATACTACCGCAATAACGTCAGTGGTACGCTGACTCTCTTAGAAGCCATGGTCGCCGCCAATGTGAAAACCTTAGTGTTTCCCTCCACCTGTGCGGTCTACGGGATGCCTCAGCGAGTACCAATGACCGAAGACCATCCGCAAAATCCGATTAATCCTTATGCGACGAGTAAGTGGATGATGGAGCGCATGTTAGCCGACTTTGATCGCGCTTATAATTTACGTTCCATTGTGTTTCGCTTCTTCAACGCGGCTGGGGCGAATCCCGAAGGACTACTCGGTGAAGACCATTACCCAGAAACCCATCTGATTCCCTTAGTTCTGTGGACAGCATTAGGCAAACGGGACTCGATCGCTATTTGGGGGACAGACTACTCCACCCCAGACGGAACCTGCTTGCGCGATTATATTCATGTCAGTGACTTGGCAGATGCCCATATCCTCGGGCTAGAGTATTTGTTAGGTGGCGGCAAGAGTGAAATCTTTAATTTAGGCAGTGGCAATGGTTTCTCCGTGCGACAGGTGATTGAAACAGCAAGGCAAGTCACCCAGAAAGAGATTAAAATCATTGAGTGCGATCGCCGCCCTGGTGATGCACCGATTTTGGTGGGTAGTAGCGACAAGGCGAGGAAAATTTTGGGTTGGTCTGCCAAATACCCGGAGATCAGTAAAATTATCAGCGATGCTTGGCAGTGGCATCAACGGCGTCATCATTAGTAAAGTATGGACAATTGCTATTTTCTTAGAAACTGGGAGTTCACATAAGTTTTTTGAAGCAGTGAAACAATTATCGGTGAATAAACACACCCAGACTGGAAAGGCTACAAACAACCTCAACTCTACCAACAAAAGGACTCTTGCCCTAGAAGCTCGACTCAGCCGTTTGGAATCCATTGTTGGACAAATTGGTGAGGCGGTGCTTGCCACAACCGAGACGGTTGAGTGTCTAGGCAAGCGGGTTGATGCTTTGGCTGTGCAGGTGCAACACCAAGGGCATCAAGTTCAACAACAGGGTTACCAACTCTTTGCCTTGAGTGATGCGGTGCAAACCTTAGCCGAAAACCAAAATGAGTCACTCGCAGAACTTGGAGAACTCACTGAAACACTCCAACGCCTTGCGGCTGCCATCGAAGCCCAGCAGAAGTAAGTAAGCTAGGAGTAGCGTTAAACTGTTGGACGGCTTATTCTTAATGAACCTAAGAGCATTCATGTATCGTCCCCGGCGAAATTTCCTGTGGCTAAGTGTCACGGCTGTGATTAGCCTATTGGCAGTAAGCTGTGGTCAGAGCAAGGTTGCCCAGTGTAATCAAATGATTCAAGTGGCGAATCAGGCGGTCAGTGACGCCAAAGTCGTGACCAGTGGTGTTCAAGAGGAAAATCCGCAAGCTGAGGCAATGCGACAAGCGGCGGCTGTCATGGATAAGGCTTCTGAAGAAATGAACGCGATCGAGGTAACCGACGAGACGTTGCAAGACTATCAAGCCAGTTTTGTCAACATGTATCGCGATACGAGTCAAGCGATGCGGAATTTCGCGGTGGCGTTTGAGCAGAAAGACCGCCAAGGGGCGGAAACAGCACAGGTGAGTTTACAGCAAGCAACGACTCCAGAAAAGCAATTAGTTGATAATCTTAATGCTTACTGCTCCGGTCAATAGTGATATGAGGGAGATGAGGGAGATGGGGGAGATGAGGGAGATGAGGGAGATGAGGGAAATGAGGATCATGTAGAGACGTGCCATGGCACGTCTGGAAGCTGGGGAAAAATAAATGAATGAAACTACGCTTATCTGAGCAGTATTGGATTGGGGGATAACGATTCTTGAAGTATGCCTTGGTGCATGAGTGGCTAACGCCCAACGCAACGGGGGGTTCTGAACTGGTGGTTCGAGAAATCCTCAAGTCCGTTGAGGCGGATTTGTATGCCTTGATTGATTTTGAATCCTCGAATCCCCAGAGTTACTTGTTTGAGCGTCGGATTGGCACGACCTTTCTACAGCATTTTCCTGGGGCGAGGCAGGGGGTACAGAAGTATTTACCCCTGCTGCCCTTAGCCATTGAACAGCTAGACTTGCGGGATTACGATGTGATCCTCTCCTCCTCCCATGCGGTTGCTAAAGGTGTCCTCACCCGTCCACAACAGCTACACATCTGCTACTGCCATACACCGATGCGCTACGCTTGGGATTTGACCTTTGATTACCTCAACAGCAGCGCTGTGGGGCGGGGACTCCCTGGGTCAATCACGCGGTATCTGCTGCATCGGTTGCGTCAATGGGATGTGATCTCAGCCAATCGAGTGGATTATTTTATTGCCAACTCCCGCCATACCGCACAACGGATTTGGCGCTGCTACAGGCGAGAGGCACAGGTGATTTATCCTCCGGTTCAGACTGAACGGTTTTCTTTCCAGGCTCAAAAGTCAGATTTTTACTTGACGGTTTCTCGATTGGTTAGTTATAAGCAAGTGACTTTAATCGTGGAGGCGTTCAATCAACTGGGATATCCTTTGGTCGTCATTGGCGAGGGATCACAATTGCAGGCGCTGCGCCATCTCGCTAAACCCAACGTGCAAGTCCTGGGTTTTTGTCCCGATCGCGTGGTCGAGGAGTATATGGCACAGGCAAAAGCCTTTGTCTATGCTGCCTGTGAAGATTTTGGCATTGCCTTGGTGGAAGCGCAAGCTTGTGGTACACCCGTTATTGCTTATGGTGCGGGTGGGGCTTTAGAAACCGTTCGGGATATCCGGAAACATCCGGATAAGGGTACGGGTCTGTTTTTTCTAGACCAAAGTCCCCAGGCTTTGATGGAGGCGGTGAAAGCCTTTGAAGCACGAGCCACTGCCTTTAGTCCCGAACAGATACAATTAAACGCGGCTCAATTTGCGCCAACTGTGTTTAGCGATCGCTACTTGACGTTTCTGGACGGCTGCTATCGAGACCACCTGTCACGATCTTGAGTCATAAATTCCAGTTTCCTGGTCGCTATTGCCTTAGCTAACCGCTTCTGGCTTTATGATCGTGACGTGTGGTGTGAAGTGAAGGAGTAAGATGACTGCCCAAAGCCAACTTATCTCCGTCAAGACGTTGCGAGCGTTCGTGAAGCGTGGTATCCAGCCCCGCGCTCCACGCAGTAGACCCAAAGGTCTGTCTCGATATCGCTTAGACGGAATTTTTGCCAAGCGGCTGTTTGATGTCGTATTTTCCCTATCGATTCTCACGTTGTTTTTCCCGATTTACCTGCTCTTAGCCATCCTAATCGCTATCAGTTCACCGGGTCCTATTTTTTATGTTCAGGAGCGAATCGGTAAAGATTATAAGCCGTTTAGCTGCATTAAATTTAGAACCATGGTGGAAAATGCTGATGAAATGTTGATAGAAATGATGACAGAATCAACCTCTATTCGTTATGAATTTGAAGCTAACTTCAAGCTCAAAGAAGACCCCAGAGTAACCTGGATTGGTAAATTCTTGCGATATACCAGTTTGGATGAATTTCCCCAATTTTGGAATGTTTTGAAAGGAGATATGAGTGTGGTCGGTCCTCGCCCCTTAGTCCCGGAAGAAATGCATAAGTACGGGCGTTACATGGATAAAATCTTGACAATTAAACCAGGCATTACTGGACTATGGCAAGTTTCAGGGCGCAATGATATTCCCTATAAGCGTCGGGTACAAATCGATGTTTATTACGTTAATTTTCAAAATTTTTGGCTTGATTTATGGCTGCTTTTGAAAACAATCGGCGTAATGATTGCCCCAAAAAATAATGGGGCTTACTGACGAATTAAGCATTGGGAGCATGGGAGGATTAATCCAGAATTAAACCTCTCGGCTCAAATGGAGTAAATCAGCGTAGTATTGGGATGGCTTCGGTGTTGGGATTGGCAACCGTTGAATCATCAAAACAGGGAGCAGACTATTCCAGACAGGACTTTCCTGGGTGTTGACGGCAACAAACCAAACACCGGACTGAACAACGATGGCAAAATCGCGCCAGAGAGAGCATCGAACTCCGACATGGTAGGCTTGATAAGTTATGAGTCAAAAGAAAGTTGATCGATGCTGGGAATTTTAGGATAATCTAAGGAATAATTTCCCTGATTCCAAAATCCAGTTGGGAGATTAACACTTTTGTCAACCACTGTTGCCCATACGCATCACAGGACGATTCAAGGATGACGCAACCCAAACGAGCGCTGATTACAGGCATAACTGGTCAAGACGGTTCCTACTTAAGTGAGTTATTACTGGACAAAGGCTACGAAGTTCACGGGATTGTCCGGCGGACTTCCACCTTTAACACCGATCGCATTGACCATATCTATGTTGATCCTCACAATCAAGTTGCCCGATTATTTCTGCACTACGGAGACTTGACCGATGGCGTAACCTTGCGCCGCATTCTCGAAGAAGTTAGACCCAAAGAAATTTACAATTTGGGCGCTCAATCTCACGTTCGCGTCAGTTTTGACTGTCCGGAATATACGGTGGATGCAGTGGGAATGGGAACCCTGCGCCTGTTGGAAGCGATTCGGGATTATCGAAATCGCACAGGTATTGATGTGCGCTTCTATCAGGCGGGTTCGTCGGAAATGTTTGGTAAAGTCCAGGAAGTTCCCCAAAAGGAAACCACTCCATTTTATCCCCGCAGTCCTTATGCTTGTGCTAAGGTGTATGCCCATTGGCAAACGGTGAATTATCGCGAGTCTTACGAGATATTTGGTTGCAATGGTATCTTGTTTAACCATGAATCGCCGCGTCGGGGAGAAACCTTTGTTACCCGTAAGATTACTCGCGCGATCGCCCGGATTCTCTCGGGACAGCAGAAGAAACTCTATCTGGGCAATCTAGACGCCAAGCGAGACTGGGGCTATGCCAAAGACTATGTTCAAGCCATGTGGTTGATGCTGCAACAAGACGAACCCGACGATTACGTCGTCGCCACCGGTGAAACTCACTCAATTCGCGAATTTTTGGATATTGCCTTTAACTGTGTCGATAAGAATTGGCAAGATTATGTAGAGTTTGACTCCCGTTATTTACGTCCTGCGGAAGTCGAATTACTCATTGGTGATCCCACCAAAGCCAAGGAAAAGCTAAATTGGCAACCATCTTTATCGTTTGAACAGTTAGTCGCCCTGATGGTAGAAGCCGATTTACGAACCTTCGGCAAATCATCGAATGGTGAAGGGGCGGAACTGTTTGAAAAACACAAAGAAAATACTTACGAACATTCCGCTGCTCACGCACCTGTTGATTGAGCAAAGGTCAAAAGTATGTATTTGTAAGGGCGGACGCGAGTTACTCAGAGAAGACGGTAACCAATAATATATCAATATTATCCGCCCTGGAATTATGGATTATTCAGTGTTTTCAACTATCTAATATGACCATGAACAAGGACTCAAAAATTTATGTAGCCGGTCATCGTGGCTTAGTCGGTAGCGCCATTGTTAGATGTTTACGCGATAACGGGTATACCAATCTTATCCTCAAAACCAGCCAAGAGGTGGATTTAAGACGCCAGCAAGCCGTAGAAGATTTCTTTGGCGCTGAACGCCCAGAGTACGTTTTCCTCGCGGCGGCAAAAGTGGGGGGAATTAATGCCAATAATACCTACCGGGCTGAGTTTCTCTATGACAACTTAATGATTGAGTCAAATATTATTCATAGCGCCTATTTGTCTGGTGTAGAAAAGTTGTTATTTCTCGGCTCATCCTGTATCTATCCCAAACACTGTCCCCAGCCGATGCAGGAAGAACACCTACTCACGGGGTTTCTGGAACCGACAAATGAACCTTACGCGATCGCCAAAATTGCTGGACTCAAACTTTGCGAAAATTATTGTCGGCAATATGGGGTGAATTTCATCTCCGCTATGCCCACGAATCTCTATGGTGCTAATGATAATTTCGATTTAGCCAATTCCCACGTTCTCCCCGCCCTGTTGCGAAAAACCCATGAAGCTAAAATTAACAATGATCAGGCTGTAGAAATTTGGGGAACGGGTTCGCCGCTGCGGGAATTTTTATACGTGGATGACTTAGCTGATGCCTTAGTTTTCCTGATGAATCACTATGACGATATCCAATTCGTGAATGTGGGGACAGGAGAAGAGGTTTCGATTAAAGACTTGGCGATGTTAATTAAAGCGGTGGTTGGTTATGAGGGTGAGTTGAAATTTGATTCCTCTAAACCCGATGGCACACCGCGTAAGCTGTTGGATACCTCAAAAGTTAATGCCGCTGGTTGGCACCCCAAAATTTCGTTAAAGAAAGGTCTAGAATTGACCTATCAATGGTTTGCCGAAAACTATGAGAGTATTAAAGGAAAATAGTCTGACCGATGAATTTGAATGATCTGTTCTGTGCAAATGACAACGAATTCATAGTGAGGCGTCTAAATAATGTGTGCCAAAATCTCTCTGTACTCCTTTTCGTTCAGAGGAGTTAACTGCTTCTTTTCCACCCAAAATAGGCAGTAATCACAGTAACGATTTTCCGGTTTGAGAACTTCGGCTTTGACCATATCATGTTCACGCTGGGGACTACCATCAGCATTTTTGAGCGCCGTATATTCGGGGTTAATTTCGTGAATTAATAAGAACTCCTTAAGACGATCAATACTGCCCCGATATCGAGCGATTGTTCCTGGCACTATCTGGGAACTTGTTTGCTGTCTTATTTTTAAGCCCTTTCTAGAAACGGCGTTGAACATTAATCCTCCTTGACAACAAGGATAATCCCCAGCTACTCGGTGCTTTTTTGATCGAGTAGTTAGACCAGCCTAGCTTTTGGGCTATTTTCTCCGCATTTTCTGAGGTAGCAGCAGCATGCCATTATCGGGTTTCCCTAGTTCAGATCAAAAGCGCGATCGCGTGGAGGTTGGCTCATCGTTGTTCTCGTCTAAACTTATTAGTTTATCAGTTAGGGGAACTTATAGGTAGAGGAACCCTTACCCAAATTAATTGGCTACTGACTAACGGGCAAGTTGTAGAGACGCGCCATGGCGCGTCTCTACAACTTAATTAAATCCTGAACAAATCGAGACGAACTCAAGATAGACTTCCGTAAAATCACGGTTGTGTCTAGTGGAACACACTGGAGAGAATAGAATCAGTCTTTCCTGATGATTCCCTTGCGTCCAAATCCCTCATCTCGCCTTCGTTCACGTCCCAGGAAACTGGCTAAACTGACCCAAAACTGGCGCTTTGTCGCCTCCCACTTCAATCCACGCCGACGACTTCCCACACAACTGGGGTTGGGATTACTCTTGCTGACTCTACTCTTTTCCAGCCTCACCAGTCTGGCAGTAGGATACACCACAGGAAATCAGCTAAAAGCGCTGCGGGGACAACTCTTTACCAAGCTGGCACATAATACTACTGAACTGTTGGATCGAGGCATGTTTGAGCGCTATCGGGAGATTCAAATTGTTGCCTCCCTAGAAACACTCAGCAGTCCAGACACAACCAACGCTGAGAAGCGATCGCTTCTGGAAAGGTTACAGGAAACCTACCCTGATTATGCCTGGATTGGTTTAACTGACCCCCAAGGTCAAGTGGTTGCCAGTACGGGCGGTATTCTCTCCGGTGAAGATGTCTCAGCCCGACCTTGGTTTGACCGGGCTAAAATCAATCCCTTTGTGGGTGATGTTCACCCAGCATTATTGTTAGAAAAATATCTTCCTAATCCCACAAACCAACCCCTGCGTTTTGTAGATATCGCTGCACCTGTATGGGATAATAATGGGCAGTTTCGCGGGGTTTTGGGGGCGCATTTATATTGGCAATGGGCAGAAAAAATTCAGGATAATTTACTCGATCCTGTACAGCAACGGGAACAGGTTGAACTGTTGATTTTAGCGGCTGATGGCACGGTGCTAGTGGGTTCCCCTGAGGCGCAATTGTCCCCTCTGGCGTTGGTGAACTTGAGGGAGTCTCAACCTGGGGAATCGGGTTATGGGGTGGAAACTTGGTCTGATGGCAAGTCTTACCTGACGGCTTTTCAGAAGACAAACGGGTTTAAAGCGTATCCGGGATTAGGATGGATTGTACTGGTGCGACAACCCACACCCCTTGCCTTTACCGCCGCCAGACAACTCCAACAGCGCATCTTCCTCTGGGGATTAGTCCTGGGTTTAGTCTTTGCCAGTGGGAGTTGGCTGTTTGTTGAACGTATCACTCGTCCCCTACTGGTGATTACGGCGATCGCCGATCGCCTGCAACGGGGTAAAAAAGACGTGAAAATCAAAGTATTACCGGGGAAAGATGAGGTAGCCAGACTCTCAATGTCGTTCCAGAAACTGATGAACACACTGGGACAAAAAGAACAAGCGCTGTTAGCCACCAATGCTAATTTAGCCGCCGCCAAGCAACAGTTAGAGGACTATTCCCGCACCTTAGAAGTGAACGTTCAACAGCGAACTCAGGAATTACAGACGGCTAAGGAAGCGGCTGATGTTGCCAATCGCGCTAAGAGTGAATTCCTGGCAAACATGAGCCACGAATTGAGAACACCCCTGAATGGTATCTTGGGCTATGCTCAAATTCTCAAGCGAGAAAAAAGTTTGAGTGCTAAACAACAGGATGGTTTAGAAATTATTCAGCACAGTGGTGAACATCTGCTTACTCTAATTAATGATATCTTAGACCTGTCTAAAATTGAAGCGCGAAAAATGGAACTCCATCCGAGTGAGTTTCATTTGCCTCAATTTCTTAAAAGTATTGCTGAACTGGTTCGCATTCGTGCCGACCAAAAAGGAATTGCGTTTACTGAGCAATTTTCTGCCTCACTACCTGTAGCTGTGCGGGGAGATCAGCAACGGTTGCGACAGGTGTTGCTGAATTTGTTGAGTAATGCGATTAAGTTCACCCAAGCGGGTGGGGTGGTGTTTAAGGTTGGCTATGTAACCGAGATGGAAAATGGGCAGAATCAGGGAGAAGAGTTTGAGTTAAATCAACATTCACTCCGGACGGATATTGTAGCGGAAAACTCCCCAGAAATCGGCAAACTTCGGTTTCAAATTGAAGATACGGGCATCGGGATGACACCCGAACAAGTAGCCGAAATATTTTTACCGTTTCATCAAATGGGTGAGCATTCTCGTCAAGTAGAAGGAACAGGATTGGGACTCGCGATCGCTCAACGGTTCGTGCAAATGATGGGCGGGGAAATTCAGGTTAAAAGTAGTTTGGGTAGGGGGAGTATTTTTTGGCTGGATTTAAGGTTGCCGCAGGTTCAAGCCAGGAGAACTATTCCTCGAAGTAACTTGGGCGAAATTACGGGATTTAAGGGCTTACCCTATAAGGTTTTGGTTATAGACGACAAGTGGGAAAATCGCTCGATATTGGTTGATTTTCTGGAACCGTTAGGATTTAAACTGATTGAGGCAACAGATGGGCAAGATGGATTGCATAAAGCCAGGACATTGAAACCCGATATTATTTTTACTGACTTAGTGATGCCAGTAATGGACGGTTTCGAGACGATCAGACAGCTCCGTCAAGATCCCAAGTTTCAGACTGTAGCAATTATTGCCATGTCTGCCAGTGTTTTTGATTACAATCGTCAGCAAAGTTGTCAGGCAGGTTGTGATAATTTTCTGCCTAAACCAATTCAATTGCCGGAACTTTTAGAACAGTTAAGGGTGCATCTGGGTTTGGAATGGGTGTATAAAGAGTCACAGGTCAAAAGTCAGACAACCCAAGTCAGCGATAGTGAACCATTGCTGAATAGTAAAGTCATTGTCCCACCACCGGAAGAATTGGCAATCTTGTTCGATCTAGCCATGCGAGGTAACATTAATGGTATCATAGAGCAAGCCATTCTCCTGGAACAAGCGAATCAATGTTTTGTACCGTTTACAACCCAATTGCGCCACTTTGCCAAAGGGTTTCAGGAAAGACGGATTCGAGAGTTCTTGAAGGAATATATGAATAGAGAAGTAGAGTGATTGAGTATGGATATAGAACAAGGGATAATTCTAATCGTTGACGATAATCCCACAAACTTGGGCGTATTGTCCGATTGTTTGAGCGGTTCTGGCTTTGAAGTCTGGATTGCTCAAGATGGAGAAAGCGCGATCGAACGGGTAGACTATGCTCATCCTGATATTATCTTGTTGGACGTACTCATGCCAGGAATTGATGGCTTTGAAACCTGCCGTCAGTTGAAAGCCAACCCATCCACTCAAGACATTCCGGTCATTTTTATGACGGCGCTTTCTGACACAGTGGATAAGGTGAAAGGATTTGAACTGGGTGCAGTGGATTACATCACCAAACCCGTTCAGCATGAAGAAGTTTTAGCCAGAGTCAGAACTCACCTAACAATCCGCAAACTGACACAGAAACTGCAACAGAAAAACGCCTGTCTGAAACAGGAAATTCTTGAACGTCAGCAAGCACAAGAGGCACTCCGGCAAAGTGAACAGCGCTTACAAAAGCTAGCGAAAAATGTACCGGGAATGCTTTACCAATTTTGCTTGCGTCCAGATGGTTCAATGGCTTTTCCCTATGTTAGTCCTGGCTGTCGCCAAATCTATGAACTCGAACCTGAAGTTATCCAGGAGAATGCTACAGTAATTATTGAGCTAATTCACCCGAATCATCGCGAGTATTTTGATCAATCCGTTGCCATTTCAGCCCAAACTTTACAACCCTGGAACTGGGAAGGACAAATCATTTTACCATCCGGTCAGTGTAAATGGATTCAAGGTGCAGCTCGTCCAGAACGACTCGAGAACGGTGATATTCTTTGGTATGGTATGGTTATGGATATTAGCAAGCTTAAGCAAGCCGAAGCCGCCATTTCTATGGCGCTGACGAAAGAAAAGGAACTCAATGAATTAAAATCCCGCTTCGTGTCGATGACATCTCATGAATTTCGCACTCCGCTAACGACTATTTTTTCATCGGCTCAAATGTTGGAATATTACAGCCACAAGTTGACTGAAGAGAAAAAAATAATCCACCTGCATCGAGTGCAAAGGGCGACCAACCAGATGATTGATATGTTAAATGATATGTTAGTCCTGGGCAAAGCCGAAGCGGGTAAAGTTGAATTCAATCCCACCTCTCTGGATTTGCCCTCCTTGTGTGGCGAACTGATAGAAGAGTTACAACAGGGGATTGGTAAAGGACATCATATTGAGTTTGCCTGTGAGTATAATACCCCCAAAACCCCAAACAGCATTGCTACCTGTTTAGACGAAAAACTGGTGCGGCATATTCTTGGAAATTTGCTCTCCAATGCGATTAAATATTCCCCCGAAGAGTCTACTGTGCGACTTTCTTTACTATATTCGCAAAAGAACGCTATTTTCACGATTCAAGACAAAGGAATTGGCATTCCCGAAACAGACCAGAAACGACTTTTTGAAACGTTTCACCGGGCGGCTAATGTGGGTAATATCGAGGGAACTGGATTGGGACTGGCAATTGTCAAAAATAGTGTGGACGCCCACGGGGGAACGATTACCTTATCCAGCGAGGTCAATGTAGGTACAACGTTTACGGTTACGCTACCGTTAATATATCTTTGAGTCGAACAAAACGTCTAAATAAGTAGTCTAAATAAGTAGCTCTTCAGATGGAATCCCGGTTCTTCCGGACAAGCGTGTGCTAAACTATCAGCTTGAGCGAGTTCATAATGCTCACCACACAAGTACTGTAGCGCCTAAGTCCATCAAAATGACTTGAAATATGGGAAGAAATGGCTAAAGCTCTTACTGTTCATTGTTCGGACTAATCAAACTAACAATTTAGCACACTAAGTACGGAAGACCCCTCTTTCTTGTGTTTGACAAATTTCTTTAAGCTTCTGTAATTGTTTGTTACGACCGTTGAAGGTGACACCATCAATAGTATGGGTTAATCCACCGAATAGATAACTCAGAATCTTTGCCAAAATTCTCAAACAATCAGGATTAGGTTCCCCAGTCGGTACAGTTTGAGTTTGTAGATAATCACCTCTTTGTAAATACAGCGCTTTTTGTGTAATAAAGTACAGTAGATCAAAGTCCCCCTTTTGATCCCCCTCTTCCCTTTTGATCCCCCTCTTCCCTTGTAGATCCCCCTCCCGTCCCCCTTAAAAAGGGGGAAGCCAGAGGATGCGGGAGCTTTTTTTGCATGGGGGATGCGAGGGGGATCGACAATGTACCGCATAGCAGAGCAAACTGCTGTAACTGTTGGTTTCCTATAAGTTATTCCAGTTAAAATAGCTAGATTAGCCATCTACAGAGGTCGGTAAATTCAGATTCAGTTCCTGGAAAAATTCCGAACTATTTTTCAGATCAATCGTCTGGGGAAACGCAGGCTGATTGTTGATTTGCAGGCGGTATTTTCCTTGCTGTAACCGTTCTAAATAATACACGCCAGCATCGTTAGTAATGGAAAATGACCGAGTACCAGCATCCGGTTGGATGGCTTCAACTCTCGCCCCACTCACAGGTTGACCTTGGTTATCGGTGACAATTCCAGATATTGTGTAAGACTGAACCAAGGGAATGAGAATCGGTGTATAACTCCCCGCCACCACCTCCACCGCCAAGGCTTCATTGATTACTTGCCAATCAAAGGGAAAACCCGCCGGATCAAAGTCGAGGCGGTAGGTTCCAGGGGATAAATTCATGATGATGCGATCCTCTTGAATATCGGCGCGTAATGATCCCAGAGACTGCTGATTCACCAAGAGTAAGGTGGAGTCAGTGTAGTATTTTTCCCCCGGATCAGGTTTGCCATTTTGATTGCGGTCAAAAAAGGGTTGAATCAAGAGTCCGCCTTGGGTGCGGAGATAGTCGGTTTTGGTATCTCTGGGGGTAATCCCTTGCTGTAAATTGAGACTGGAGACGAGGTTTAAGCTGAAAGCGGCGTTATCGGAACTCACAGCTATCCCTTGATATCGCGCTTGTAGGCGTAAACCAGGGAAAATCGAGGTTCCGACTGAGGCGACAATTCCCGAACCGCGAGAACCGATACCATACCCTAGTTGGGCATCCCAGAGGGGGTTCCCATCCCCCGATTTTTGGGGGGAACGATAACGCCAAGTGAGGCTGGCTAAATAGTTATGACCATTTTGGTTACGGGTATCATAACCGAGAACCAGGGCATGACCCGTACTTAAGCTATCCGAGAAACGATAACCGAGTTCAGATTGGGTGCTAATTTCATTCCCCAATGACCGAAATTCCCATTGATTCAGGCGTTGAATCAGGTTCCACCGGAAACGGCTTTGGGTATCGACGCTGAGACGGGCAAAGGTAAAGGCGTTTTTGTTGCTTAAAGCGAATTGTACACCAGCCGCCGTCGCATCATTGGTGCTGGTATTGGCAAATAGGGTGAAACCGGGTAACACTTGCCAAGACGCATTCAACCGTTGGGCGAAGCGATCGCTTGTGAAACGGGCGGTAAAATTAGGGGAGGGTTCAAAGAGTACGTTGGCGTTAATATCCCAGTCGGACTCCTCTGTACCACTTAGAACCGAGACGGCGGCTTTTAAAGGGAAGCCTTCTGACTGAAAAAAGGCTTCTGCTAATCCCCGAAACGATTCGTCATAAACCGCACCAGCCCCTAATGTCAGGCTATTAGAAACCCCCCAACGCCCCATCACTCCACCTTGAACGTCGGTAAAATTGCCCAATATTTCTTGATTCAAACCCGACAATTGTCGCCGCCATCCTCCAGACACAATAACGGCTGTTGATCCGGCGGGGATTTGTCCGGGGACATTGGAAAAGGTAGCGTCTCGAATTTCTGGGGTTTCCGTGAGTCGCCCTTGGGGATAGAGTAAAATACGATAATTATTAAACGATTGACTCTCGAATTCCACATCCTCGAAGCGGTAAACACCCGAAGAATCCACCAGAACTTCTGCGATCGCGTCATCACTTAATCCTCGCACCAAACGCACCAATGTTCCCGGTTCCGCTGTTCCAGAAATCGTGCGCCCGATTTGCGCGGCTTGTAGGCGTTGACGGGGATCAGAACCGCCGTAGAGTTGAAGTTGAGGGATAAAACCATTGCGTTGAATCGTGGTGAATCCCCAATAATCTCCGGGACTTTGACTACGCCAGAAAGGGGGTTGAGATCCAATAATATAATCCGCCGTATCCGTTTGGCGTTGAAATCGCGCTTCCGCTAAACTCCAGGTATCGGAGGAGAAGAGTTGGGGTTGATTGGCGCGGATATACCAACTCCCCCCAAAAATACTGCCAACAGCGGATACATTTCCCCGATAGTTCGGTGATTGAGTCGCCGTTCCACTGGCATCAATTCGTTGTTCGACAGCGGAAAGGGAGAACCCAGATGGCGCAATTCGGGGTAATCCTTCGGTTTGGATAATAACTTCTCGTTTTCCCCGTTGACGCCGTTGATTTAACCAGGGGGCTTGGATAGAAACCGCATAATCAATAATATCAAATTCGATTTCTACCCCGAATAAGGTTCGCACATCCGCCACCGAAAACACCAAGCCTAATTCTGGATCAGTCTTGAGTTGACTGGGGTTGAGGCGAATAACCTGGGTAGGCGATCGCAGTTCGATTTGATTGTCGGGTAAAATAGTAGCGGTTAATTTTAAGGCTTTAACGATGGCGTCGTAAGGTAATAACCATTGCTCAAAATTAATCGCGGCTTCTCCATCTTCTTGTCCCCGAATTAAGGTGCTAGTAATTACCGGGCGGTTGTTGACTTTTATTCCTACCAGAAAGGAGGAGAAATTATCGGGAACTTGGGCGATTGAAAATTGATTTTTTGGAAGGGTTGATATATCTGGGTTTTGGGGGGGTAATGTGTCAGGTTGGGGTGTGGGTTCTTCGTCAGCGATGTTTTCGGGTTCCGGTGTTGAATTGGCGGGATTTAAGCTAGGATTTGAGTTTTCTGGGGAAGGTAAACTATTCGATGTTGAATTATTTAGTTCAGCCGGATAGAGAATCAGATCTAGATTGACGGGATTGAATTGAATAGAAGGAGTAGAAGCAGAAAATTCTGGTTGTCTTGACTGATTATCGGAGATACTGACTGAAATCGGTTGTCCGAGTTTGGCGGCGTTAGATGATTCTATTTCTTCTGGCAAAGTCGGCAAATTCGAGTCTGAATATTCGGGTAAGAATAATTCCGGTGAACTCGGAATCGAATGAGACGCAACAGGATTTTGGCTGGGAGAGGCTGGCGTGTTGGCGATTATAAATGGATGTTCGCCAACTTTATCTGCCTTTTCGGGAGTTACGTGGTGTACAATTTCTGGGGGTGAGTGAGGGGGTACGGCATGAAACATAGGGCAGATATTAACGTCTGCTTAAAAAAGGTGGATTTTACGTTCATAGTTCATAGTTGATCGCAATCAACAATCAACGATGAACAATCAATAATGAACAATTTGCCCGGATCAATGTTTTATTGCTCAGGAACAGTGAGAGTAACGCTGAAGGGAAGTTGGTTGCTATTATCATCACCCCAAATTAATTCTCCAGTGAGTTGGTAGTTACCAGGAAGAAGTGCTAACGCTTCCGATTCGGGATGATTATTCAATATCAAGTTGCGATCGCTTTGTGCTACAATAGCAGTCGGAACGGATTCTCCTGTTTGGATAATTCTTTCTCCCTGCTTTAACTGCCAGTTAGCCCCTAACCGGACAGAAGCATCGCCGATATTTTCAACCAATAATTGAAGTGTTTTTTGATTGGCATTAAACTGAGCGCTATCAACGGTTAAGTTAGGAGAGACATCCCCTTTACGGATATAAACCGTTGTCGCTACGCGAGTGATAACCCCCACGTTTTTACCACTACCATTAACCGACTCTTTTAAGGTTTCAGCAAAAACGGCTGTGCGGTATTCTCCATCGGGTAAGCTGGGAGCCAGGATTGCTCTTAGACGTACCCGCCGCGTGACTCCTGGTGGTATGGTTAATTCTCTGGGGGAAAATTGCAGATAGGGGCTAAGATCATTCGTATCAGAGGGTAAGGTTTGAAATCCTTTATCGCGATCGTATGTAAAAGGTTCAGTGTAAATTCTTGCCCGTAAGGGTGTATCACCAGCATTAATCACATTAATCATTGTTTGCGCTTGACCCCGGTTAGTCTCGGCTTCAATAATTAATGGCGATGCGCCAAGCTGTGCTAATGCGGTGCTACTTAACAGGAAAGTGGCTGATAAAGCACCGCTACCTATTTGAAACGCTTTGACAGCAAGCTTAGAAAAAAAGGTAATCTTTTTAGTGTAATCAAGCATGATGCTAAATTTTGTCTGTTCAAGTATTTTCCAAGCGAATAAATAGCTGCTAGGGTTACATTCCCCTAGATTTCCCCAGCAGCTAATTGACTAGACAAGAGCGAAGATTGACGAAGAACCTTGTGGCTAGGGAGCTACAGTCAACCGCACATAAAAGTCATAGTCACCACTAGGAATAAATCCCGTCGCCGGAGTTGTTGTCATGTCAACTATCAGATCCGTTTCACCTGGAAGAGGTACGGCTGTTGGAGTATCAGGTGTTCCAATAACGACAGCGTTAGCACCGGTACCTGTAACAGCAACAGTGGTTAATGCGGTACTATGATCGTAACCATCAACTGTTCCTTGTTGGGCAGGAGCATCTGCTTCTAGTGTGGCAAGAACATTGTTGCAGGTAAGTTTGGCAGTACCAGCCGTACCACCATCAGCAACAGCACTGGTTAGTGTGGTTCCGGCGAGGAGTCCTAACGTTCCATCAACAACATCGCTAAACGTACAAGATGCAGGCACATTAGCAGTAAAATTAACATCAGTACTTTCCTGAGCTTGTGCCGAAGAAGTGAATCCAACAGTACCGCACAAAACTAAAGTAGAAGCGATTAGGGTCTTACGAATCATTGGCTTGAATTCCTCAAAAGCTTTGTTTGATTTACAAGTTAATCTTATTCAAAAGCCCAGCCTGAAAAAATCGGGTAAATTACGGGAATTTGTTAATAACTACTGCAATCAAAATCCGTATATACACTGAGGTTGAGTCAGACAAAATATGAGAACTGTAATTTTAAAGGACGCCTCAAACCCTTGAACCCTTCATCCAGTAAAGCTTTGAGCGTTGTTGTATCGAAGGCTAGGAAACCGAGAGTATTATCCTTCTCAGCAGCCATTTCTCTGTGACACTTACCGATAAACTTCGAGAAGACTTTTCTCCACCAATGAGGGGTGTGACCCCTGATCCTTTAAAATAATCTAGATATGGGGATTCTCTAGAATAAGGATGATTTGTCTCTATGAAACAGGCGATTCGGGTGGTACTATTTCTATTACCCCTATTGGTGCTTGGCATAATACCAAGTTGCGTTCTATCATGTCTAGGAAGAGCGAAGCGTGAAGCTTTCGCTATAGCGAGGAACGAGATACGAGAATCTGGACAGATGCGCGAGCGTCATGGAGCCTGCCCTCGAACGAAGTGAAGGGTTCAATAGACAACTGTTGTTTAAAATTTTATCATATCAGTCCATTGTTGTTGAAAATCAAAGATAGCTAACACACCCAAACCCACTAATCCGAAAACCGGCACAAATAAACTAAACAGATAAAACCGCCATAACTTCGCTTTTACCTTTTGTTCTTGTTGCATCATCGCCTCAAACCTGTCATCTCCAAAGGGTTGGACAGTGAGATCGGTTAAAGAAACTGATAACAGACGATAACGACTCGGTTGGGTCAAAATGAGCTGATCTGATCCGACAGCGATATTAAAATTATTCGCTGAATCCGGTAGATCAATCCGAATTGGATTTTGCCAGTTTGAATCAAAGCGTAATAAATCCTCCCGAACCAAATTTTTATCCCCAATCAACACCCACCAAAACCCTTGATTATCTTGCTGCACAAAGACAGGAAAAACTCGACCTTGGCGAGCTGGGTTTAAGGCGATCGCATCTCTGTTTACGTCATACTCTATGACAGGATCAAATACGGAGTTAAACCGTTTCACGAGGGGGATTTGGCTGGGGGCTTGCTCAATCGGGATGCAGCTAGTTTCCGGTCTAGGCGCTTGAATCATATCAATTGATTGATCGGGAGTGAGATTCAATCCTTGGGAATTTGTTGACCAGGTTAATAGTCTAAAATTATTGGTATCAGCAACCACTAATTTTCCTTCATTACTCAGAGTTATTCCATTGGGATAACAGAGTAATAAATCCTTGCCCCGTGTATGTTCAATTTCTCGTCCATCCTGATCCAAAACCAGTAAGCGATGCTCTCCTGTGTGGGTTGCATAAATTAGATCGTGTTGAGGATCAACGACAAACTTAAATGCCCCTTGAAACGGAGAAGAGTTGGCGAGATTCGACTGAAATCTAGGTAATGGCTCACAACGATTTTGGTCAAGTTGGCATCGTTGAATATTCCCGCGTTCCCAATCGCCGATTAATACTTGATTGGGATCAAGGGCATGAATATCGGTTAAGTTTTTAATTCCTAAAACCTCTAAGGGGTATCGATTTTGAACTTGACCCTGAGTATCGAACTGATAAAGATAGTGACTGCTAGCAGTCACAACCTCACCTTGGTTTGTTGTCGCCACTAAGGTAGGTCCATGATATAAGGCGGCACGGGAACCACTGTCAATGGCGATGATGATACCACCAATTGCAGCAATAATAAAAAGATAAGCAAAAACATTGATCCATCGTTTTTGCTTGACCATTTTGACCCCTGTTGTTTTGAATAGGGGTTCTATTTGGGCAAATAATTGTTTAGTTTTATTCTGATCGGTTTGCCCTAGAGCATTGATAGCAGCAAAGTAATAACTGGAGGGGCTAACAGGAGTTTTATATGAAGGTTTAGGCGTAAATTTAATTAGCGTTGTAAATTTAATCAGCGACGATTTAGGATGAAATAGTGTAACGTTAGTGTTTGAAGCAAATTCAATCGTTTGCAGAGGTACTTTTGGTTTTTGAATGAGACAACGGACATGATTGTCATCATATTCTAAGGCTGCTATTGTCCCCGTGGACATAAATCTAGGAAAATCTCCGAACTTAGTCGGCTCAATGTAGGTTACAAGACAATGGTTCATACCATTCTTGAGATCAGCACGCTTTTGGATAAACTGTTGTCGTTTTTTCCATAACAAGTAGAGTAAAAATCCACACAGAGAGAGAGCCAAAACTAATTTGATGAGGTGTAAGATTATTATGAGTTGCATAGTTGCTCCTGGATCATTGCTATCTTGTTGTTGGGGGTCAGCGATATTAAGTAGTTGGGCATAAAGTATTTAGCTTGTATTAAGAGATATTAAAAAAAATTAATTTTTACTGTTTTTGGTTGCCTAATCTCAAGCGTTAACTTTGCTTTTGTCCGACTCCTTATTGGTTATAGCGACTAACTTTATTTGTAAAAACATTATAATTGTAATTTACATCGACTCGTTGATCGCTTACTTCATCCGTTTAGTTCATCCACAAGGGTGATTTTTTATCATTCTTATAGACGGCTTAAGTTCACCCGAAAAGATGAACTTGATGGGGGATGTTAAATCCTTAGTATTTCCCTTAAACGGCAAACCGCATAAACTGAGGTCTGTCCGTTAAATTAACCATCTGTCACTTCAAGAAACCTGAAAACCCTAATCATGCTTAGATTTTAGGGATAGATACAGAGATGAGCATATTTCTCAGCAGCCATTTCTCTGTGATACTTACTCATCAACTCCAAGGAGACTCTGATCAACCAACGAGGGGTTTGACCCCTTATCCCTTACAATAATTCAGATATGGGGATTATCGAAGATAAGGATGATTTGTATCTATGAAACAGGCGATTCGGGTGGTACTATTTCTATTACCCCTACTGGTGCTGGGCATAAGTCGCGATCGCGCTGACGCCACGTCTACTCAATGCCGTCAAATTCGCCAGGTACGCCGCCTCGCGATACAACAAGGTTTAGACGACGAAAACCTGGCTACCCTAGAAGCGCAATACTGTGACACCGCCCAACCCTCAGCAGTAGAAACCATTCCACCGCCAACCGCTAGCCGCGAATGTCTGGATCTCACCATCATGACGCGATTGGCGCGACTATCTGACGGAAATAGCAATCTAGTGCGATTAGTCGAGAGTCAGCAACAATTCGCCTGTGGATTAGCCGATACCTGGGGAAGGGCTATCATTGAATATCCAAATGGACAACGGGCGAAAATCGGTGATAATTGGCAGTATCCCAACGGACAAACAGCAAAATTTGGCGCAATTTGGAACTATCCCAATGGACAAACCGCAAAAATCGCCTCTCGCTGGTACTATCCCAATGGGGAAATCGCTAAATTTGGCACACGCTGGAGTTACCCCACAGGACAAGCAGTAAACTTTGAAAATCTGGTAACCTGGGCGTGCAGTGTCATCAACCGGGATGAATGCGCCTCACGATTATTAGCGTTACGAAATACCAATGATTTTTGGAGTGAAATGGCAACCCTAGAATTAGCTTGGCAAGCGTACACTACTACCCCTGAGGGGGTGACAAGGGACTTGAAGGTACTACTGGATGTAGGGTGTAGGGTGTAGGGTGTAGGGAAAAATTGAACGAATCTCAGGGAGTTACCAAAAACTCTATTGTTTATTCATTTTGACCCTGAAGTCCTTCCAGTTGACGGCGTTGGCTCGCCTAAAGAGCGCTCGCTCCAATTGTGGACAAGAAGTTAAGAAAGCTTTGTCTACCCGTACTCACAAATGTTACCACTGTGGGTACGTTGACGACCGAGACGTAAATGCTGCCATTAATATCTTAATGAAAGCGCTGCAAGGACTAGCTCAACTACCGAGGGGCACTCGGAAAGTTACGCCTGGGGATGAGATGACCCGCGGCTTAGAGGAGGAAACTCCAAAAAGTAAGGTTGCTCGTAGAACCAGGAAACCTCATCAGTGATGATGGGAATCCCCGCCTTCAACGAAGTAAGGCGGGGAGAATGTCAAATTACCCCCTTTTAACCATGACCCTTGATAGTTGGAACCTTTCCCAGCAATCGAATTAAACTTATTCCAGTTAACCCTGCAACTAACATCCAAGTTACCCCTAAACCCAGAACTTCGCTGAGAAACATCTGGGTAAAGCGGCGCAAAATTCCGCCGACAATCCAACCTACGGCTAAACTGATTGACCAATTTAAACTATTGGCAAAAATCCATCCCCAAGCTTGGCTAACATACTGTCTGAGAACCCACCATTGTGCCATTCCCAGGATTAGCCCCAGAGTTGCACCATCGACGACTCCATACACCAACCGAGGGAAAAGACGCATCGTTCGGGGAGCAAACCAACCGATGACTCCAAAGGAACTCAACCCCATGACTCCCCAACCGAGGAGACTGGCAATAATCCACCACCAGGCGGAGGAAAGGTATCGTCTCAAGACTAGCCATTGGGCGAATCCGATTATCGTCCCGCCAATGATCCCCTCAATCATATTAATATCGGGTCTTTCTCCAATCTCGATCCAAAATAGACTTGCCACAAAACCCAACAGCGTCACCAATAGCCACTGCAACCAGACGCTACAGCTAGTTTCGATGGGTTTGATTGGGGATTGATAGTTAATGGTTACTGGCACACCAATGACAACGATTCAGAACAGCGCAAAAATATCTAAGGAGTCGCCTTAGATCTGTAATATATATATTACTAGGTATTACCGCCTCCATTGCCTCTCACAAGAGGAGACAAAACAAGAATTATGAAGATTGTCTTTAAAAAACTCTGGATTTTTTAAAGTTTTGATGAAGATCAGCTTAATTTTATTTTTCTAGATAAAACTTCCAGTTTTCGATTATTATAGGTCTATAAGTCTCAATCAAAGTTTCACATATCTACCAATGGATAGATTAAAGTCTTTTAAGTCTTTGAGTCTGGTAACCGGGGTATTCACGACAATCTGGGTAATGGGGATCGGCTGGCAACCCCCGCTACAAGCCCAGTCTAATGAAGATGTAAACGTTTTAACTGCCCAGCTTTCACCATCGCGCGATCGCGGCGCTGGGTTGCGCGGTGCTGGATGTGGCGAAGCAACGATTACCCCCTTGATGCCTACTAACGATCAGGGGGTTTATTTAGTGGCGCTGAACTCGCCCGCAACACTTTCATGGCAAGTACCGGAAACCACTGTCACCTCCGCCGAATTTCTCCTGGTGGATCAGAGTTGGAATCCAGTGTATCAAACCATGATTGAGATTCCTGAAGCAGGCGGTGAGTTTGAAATCACGCTTCCCAATGATCTTTCTCTAGAAAGGGAAACGGATCATTACTTCCAGTTTGCCTTAGTCTGTGATGCGGCTGATCGCACCAAAGATAATGCCATCCAAGGCGCAGTGCAGTTCACCGCCCCCGATGCTTCCACCCCAGAAGAATAAGGATCATTACTGAACCCGATTCATAGAACCTAGACACTTCAAGGTGTGCAATTTATGAAAGAAGCCTTTATTTCTTATTCCCGGCGCAATAAGGAATTTGTGCTGAAACTGCGGGAGGCATTTAAAAACGCTAACCGTGAGGTTTGGGTGGATTGGGAAGGCATTCCCCTAACCGCTGATTGGCGACAAGAAATCTACCAAGGAATTGAAGAATCGAATAATATCGTCTTTGTGATTAGCCCAGATTCAGTGGCATCCAAAGAGTGCGGTGTCGAAGTAGACTGTTCCCTAAAACACCATAAGCGAATTCTGCCGATACTATATCTGGATGTTGACCCAGACGCGATCCATCCAGAGATGAGAGAACTTCCCCAGATTGATTTTCGCGAAGGTACGGATTTTGAACAGGCGTTTGCAGAACTGCTGCAAGCCATTGATAACAATAAAGAGGATACCCAAGAACATACGCGCTTGTTAGTGCAAGCCATGGAATGGGAAAAAAAAGGACGCAATACTAGCCTCCTATTAAGCGGAAGTGAACTAACATCAGGAGAATCCTGGCTGGTGTGGAGTTCTGAACAAAAACCTTTTCCTACACCTCTGCATCGAGAATACGTTGGGCTCAGTCGTCAATGGGTCACTCGTCAGGCAAAACGATCCATTATTGGAGTTAGCTTGGCGCTGGGTGTGTCTACTCTCTTAGGACTTGTCGCGTTCTGGCAATATCAGCGATCGCAAAAACTTTTTGTCCAAGCCCAGCAAGAACAGCTTATTGTCCAAAGTACCACCTCCGACGCTTTATTTGTTTCCCAGCAAAAATTTCCTGCCCTTTTAGAATCCCTAGAGGCGGCTAAAACGCTGCAACAAGCCAACTGGGTTAGCCGAGAACCTCAACTTCATTCAACGATTTCCACGGCGTTACTTCAGTCTGTCTATTGGGTGAATCAATCGAATCAATTAGACGGGCATACAAATAAAGTTCGCAGCGTTAGTTTTAGCCCCGACGGTGAACGTATTGCCTCGGCTAGTAGTGATCATACGGTTAAACTCTGGCAGCGAGATGGGAGTTTAATCAAAACCCTAGAAGGGCATCGCGATCGCGTCCGAGAGGTCAGCTTTAGCCCTGATGGTGAAATGATTGCTTCGGCTAGCCGGGATGGGACGGTAAACCTGTGGACAAAAGACGGGGCGAAGCTACATAGCATTAATGCCCATGATAATGATATTTACGATGTCACTTTTTCCCCCGATAGTCAAATCATTGCCTCAGCCAGCCAGGATGGGACAGTAAACCTATGGAGTCGAGAGGGTGAACGCCTCAATTCCTTAAGCGGACATAATGCCCCGGTTATCAGTGTCAGCTTCTCGGCTGACGGTCAACAGTTGGCATCCGCTAGCGCCGATCAGACGGTGAAACTCTGGACAATCGAGGGTAAAGAATTACAAACCCTGACAGGACACCAAGGAGAGGTCACAAGTGTGAGTTTTTCCGGGGATGGTCAACTCATCGCCAGCGCCAGTCAGGATAAAACAGTGAAACTCTGGACGATTGAGGGGGAAGAACTGCAAACGCTAACGGGTCACAAGGATGGTATTTGGCAGGTTACATTTAGCCCCGACAGTCAACGCCTTGCCACCAGTAGTAAAGACAAAACCATCAAACTCTGGAATCGGGAGGGAACCCTACTCAATACCCTCACCGGACATAGCAGTCAGGTATTTGGTGTAGATTTCTCTCCAGATGGGCAAACTCTAGCATCAGCGAGTGATGATAGAACTGTGAAACTCTGGAAACTAGACAATCCCTTCGTCAAAACCTTGCCCCAATCCGGTATTAGTCCCAGTTTTAGCCCCAATGGAGACGTAATCGCGATCGCATCCGGAATCGATGTCACTCTCTGGAGTCCAGAAGGCAAGCAATTGAACACCCTGTCTGGACATCAAAATTGGGTGGAAAGTGTCAGTTTTTCTCCCGACGGTGAAACCATTGCCTCAGCCAGTGATGACCAAACCGTGAAACTCTGGACAAAAGACGGGAAAGAATTACAGACGCTAAACGGGCATGAGGGAATCGTCTGGACGGTACAATTTTCTCCCGATGGAGAGTATCTTGCCTCAGGGAGTCAAGACCAAACCGTGAAACTCTGGACACCTGATGGTGAACTGGTGCAGACTCTCAAAGGTCATCAGGGTATGGTGTTAGATGTCAGCTTCAGCCCGGATAGCCAAACCATTGCCTCCGCCAGTACCGATGGCACCGTGAAACTGTGGCGTCTAGATGGAGAGACGTTGCATGCAACGTCTCTACAGACGATTGAGGGACATGACGCCGCCGTTGGTAGTGTTAACTTTTCTCCCGATGGTCAAATCATTGCCACCGCCAGTGATGATCAAACCGTGAAACTCTGGACAACTGAGGGCAAATTACTCCAGACTCTGGCAGGACATAGCGATCGCGTCTATCGCGTCACCTTTCGACCCGATGGTCAGTTCCTGGCTACAGCCAGTTTAGACGGTACCGTAAAACTTTGGACGCTAGATGGCACAGAAGTCGTTACCTTGAACGGACATCAAGCGGGAGTAGACCATCTCAGTTTCAGTTCCGATGGCAACACCCTGGCATCTACGGATAGAAACGACACCATGATTCTCTGGAATTTAGAGTATTTGGATGACCAATTACTCAACAATCTCATCGCAGCGGGTTGTAATTGGGCAGGAGACTACCTGCAAACTCATTCACCGTCTCAAGACTTTTGTACAACAGACAGCAGTTCGTAGAGACTTCTCCACCGGAACGTCTGGAAGCTTGGGGAGATAAGGGAGATGAGGGAGATAAGGGAATTGTAGGGGCGGGTTTTACCACTAACGGGAAGCTTTGCACCCTGATATCCCTAAACCCGCCCCAACGAATTACTCGCATTCTGCGACATAAGACGAATAACAAAGGACGAATAACAAAGGACGAATAACAAAGGACGAATAACAAAGGACGAATAACAAAACATGGCTGACATTTTTATTTCCTACTCTTCTCCAGACAAAGACGCAATTCAGAGAATTTGTGACGCCCTCAAGCGGGAGAAACGAGATATTTGGGTGAATTGGGAAGAACGTCCTCTAACCCAGACTGAACCAGAAATTGAGGCAGCCCACACCTGTATCTTCTTTATTAGTCCCCATGCGATTCAATCGGAACGCTGTACTCAAGAACTGGAATATGCCATCCAACGCTGCAAACGCATTATTCCAATTGTGCTGCGGGATGATCAACTCAAAGGCGTGCATCCAGAATTAGCTAGACTCAACTGGGTCTTCTTCCGCCAAACCGATAATTTTAATGGGTCATTTGAGTCCCTCCTCAAAACCCTAGATACCGATTTAGACCATATTAAAGAACATACCCGCTTACAACAACTGGCGAAAGAGTGGGATAAGAAACAACGCAATAATCACCTTTTACTCCGAGGAAGTGAACTCGAAGCCGCCGAACAATGGTTCACCACCAATGCGGAAATCGAACCCAAACCGACCCAACTTCAGCGAGAGTATATTGATGCGGGACGCCAAGCCAGAACCCGTGGTCAAAGACGACTCCTCGCTGGCGTTAGTGTGGCGTTAGGCGCTTCGGTTATTTTAGGCGGAGTGGCGTTCGTTCAATATTTAAAAGCAGAACGACTGCGGATGCAAGCCTACACCGGGCAGATTATTAGCCACAGTAAAACCGCAGAAGCGTTGTTTGCGTCTGGTCAAGGCTTGGAAGCCCGATTAGAAGCCCTGAAAGCGGGACGTAAACTGCAAAATGCTAACTGGAGTCAAAAGGATACTCAGTTAAACGCCAATGTGATCACCGCCCTGCAACAAACGGTGTCTTGGGGTAGAGAACGGAACCAATTAGAGGGTCATACGGACAGAGTATGGGATGTCAGTTATAGTGCCGATGGTGAATGGATTGCTACCGCGAGTAATGACCAAACCGTAAAACTTTGGCGTCCAGATGGTACATTAGTTCGTACCCTCACCGGACATACTCAGCAAGTCCGGGGCGTGAGTTTCTCTCCCGATGGACAAACCCTTGCCAGTGGCAGTTTAGATGGGACGGTTAACCTGTGGAATCAAGAGGGAACCGTGATTAAAACCATCGCCGCCCATGATAATGCGGTTAATAGCGTCAGGTTTAGCCCCGATGGTAAACTCCTCGCCACCGCCAGTGATGACCAAACTGTGAAACTTTGGCAGCCAGATGGCACGTTGATGGGTACTCTAGACGGACATCAGGGTCAAGTGTATGGCGTCAGTTTTAGCCCTGATGGTGAAACGTTGGCGACGGCGAGTTGGGATGGTACGGTCAAGGTTTGGACGCTAGAGGGTGAACAACTGTTAACCCTGACGGGTCATGATGCTGGCGTTACCGGGGTTAGCTTTAGTCCAGATGGGCAACTCATTGCCTCAAGTAGTGCAGACAATACGATCAAACTCTGGAGTCAAGACGGTACCCTGATCACCACGCTTACGGGACATGAAAACCTGATCAATGGCGTGGTTTGGAGTCCAGATGGGCAAACTCTTGTCTCCAGTAGTGATGACCAAACCGTGAAACTCTGGCGTTTAGATGTAGAGACGTTGCATGCAACGTCTCTACAACAGACGCTAACTGGACATCAGGGTGCGGTTTATGGGACGAGTTTTAGTCCAGATGGGCAGACGTTGGCGTCGGCGAGTTTAGATAAGAGTGTCAAACTGTGGCAACTGGGTGAACGTCAACTTGTTGATACGCTTAAGGGACATCGGGATTCGGTCAATAGTGTCCGGTTTAGTCCTCAGGGGAATTATTTGGCATCAGCGAGTTCAGACAATACGGTGAAACTCTGGCAAAGTGATGGGACAGAGTTAGCGACGCTGCAAGAGAATAGCGATCGCGTCTATGATGTGAACGTTAGCCCCGACGGTGAGACGCTTGTCACGGTAGGTAATGACAAACGGGTGCGCTTGTGGAACCCAGAGGGGAAACTCCTGAAGACTTTACCAGGGGAAGAAAATCTAGAGGATGGACATCGCGATCGCATAAATCGGGTCAGTTTTTCTCCAGATGGCGAAACCATTGCCACGGCGAGTGAGGATGCGACGATTAAATTATGGAATCGGAATGGAACGCTACTGAAAACCCTCAATGAACATAGTAGTGGCGTCAATGATATTAGTTTCTCCCCCGACGGTGAGATCATTGCTTCAGTTAGTGATGACAACACCGTGATTTGGGATAAAACTGGCACAGTCCTCTCATCATGGCAGGCGCATGAGGAACCGATCAAAGCCGTGAGTTTTTCCCCTGACGGTGAGATGATTGCCACCGCCAGTGAGGATGAAACGGTGAAACTCTGGAATAAAGACGGCGTTTTATTAAATACGCTTGACGGTCATGATAATCCAGTTTATGCGGTAGCATTTTCTGCTGACGGTCAAACCATTGCATCCGGAAGTTTAGACGGACAGATCAAACTCTGGCAACGTGATGGCACGCCAATTGTCACCCTTAAAGGGCATGAGGATGAAATCAGAGGGTTGAGTTTCCACCCAGATAAGCCAACCCTGGCATCTGCCAGTTTGGACAACAGGATCATTTTGTGGAATTTGGAGGATGTTAATCAAACCGTTCTGGATAATCTCCTCGTTCGCAGTTGTAACTGGGTGGATGATTATCTGAAGACTAACCCCAATGTAACAGACCGCGATCGCGCCCTTTGTAACTAATTAGGGGCTGCTGAATAAGTATTGTGGGGGGGTAGGGAGATGGGGTGAGAGGGTGAGGGGGTGAGGGGCAGATGAGGGAGATGGGGGAGAATGAGTATTGTGTAGGGGCGGGTTTAGGGACTTTTTTTTGGCTAGGGATGATAACGTTTGTTCAAAACCCGCCCTGACATGACCCTTCACCTGAGTTGTACCAATCCAATGGACAGGCTATAGTAAGCTGTTATACATTTAAATTGGGTATTATAGCCTTACCAAAGCAGGTTAGGACATTTTCTACTATTCCCTGTTCCCTGTTCCCCGTTCCCTGTTTGGATTAACTAATGTCCTTTCCGTACCTCGTAGTGCTATAAATTGGGTATTAGTAGCGAGCAAGATGCTCGCACTCCAATAATTTTAATTTCACGCAAACTCTATCCATTTTTAGTCCATTTTAATGGACTTAAGCTATAAGCCAAGAACTTGAGTTCTTGGCGGGTGTCGAGGCAAATGACATAAGACCAATAACCATCAACTCCTGGGACGCCCCAGTGTAGTAATATAAAGAACCGCCTCATCCGCAGGAATCCCCAAAACCTCATTCACTTGCTGATCAAAGAACCCACCAATACCACTCACCCCCAAGGTTAAATAAATCGCCGCTAAATTAAGCCGTTGTCCCAAATGTCCCGCATCCAGATGCAGGTAACGATAAGCGCGATCGCCATACTTCGCCACAGCTTTTTTCAAGTCGGCGGTGTGAAAGAGAACCACACTGGCATCCCGCCCTAACTCTTGTCCTAAGCACAAATAATGTAATTCCCGGCGGAAGTTTTTAAAGCGGATTTGCCGCAATTCTTGAGCTTTTGGCGCATAATAATAGCAGCCTTCGTCTAAACCCGCCACTCCAGAAATTGCCACAAAGGTTTCAATTAAACTCAGATCAAAATAATTAGGACAACTATCAAATCCTTGTTCGCTGTAGTGTTGGGGTTGATAGGTGAAATCGAGTAGCAATTTAAGTTCATCTAAGGATAGCGGCGCACCCGTATAAGCGCGAGTTGATCGCCGTTTTAAAATCGTATTTTCCAAAGCTTGAGGCGCATATCCTTCCCCGGTAACACTACCCCATTGAATCGGTGATGTAGTCGTAGAGATTTTGGTACAGAAGGGAAAATTATACTTGTCTTCACCTACCTTTTCTGACTCTGATTCCCCAGATGGTGGCGATTCGATTTCCTGCTTATCTGTCGGTTCAATTTGCGTCGCTTGATGCAGGTAAGCCAGCAATTCCCCATCAGGAAGTTCGGGATAGTCAAACTGCGTCGCTGACGGTAAAGCAGTAGGCTGAGAGGGGCTAGGTTGTCCCTGGAGTTGATCCGCGAGGGGAACCACTGCGATCGCGCCTTCTTGATCTGGGTTAAGATAAAGCAGATCATTCACCTTCTGATCGACAAAGCCACCAATCAGATAGGGGCGATACCCCGTTAACGCACCCGCGAGTTCAATATTACCCAACAAATGACCCGTATCCAGAAACACTCGCCGATAGGCGCGGTCTTCATAGCGCCAAGCCGAACGATAAAATATAGCAGTGGTGATAATCGCCAGTTCCGTTGTCTCTAAGCTAGGATGCTGGAAACAAGCCTCTTGTAGCCCTGACCAAACCTCGCTATCCCAAAAATGCACCAGAGAATGGCTAGGACACTGATAGTTATACAGTCCCGGCGATAATATAGAAGTGCCACGGGAAATTAAATACACTTCCGCCGGATACAATCCCCCGGCTGAAGGTGCC
>NZ_JAVJQP010000107.1:0-86578 GCF_040218875.1 Coleofasciculus sp. D1-CHI-01 | reverse complement strand
CAAGGGTATGACTCGGAAGGCAAAGAAGGGTAAGCGTCAGAAACAGAAAGCCGGATTAAATCGGTCTATTCTTGACGTTGGGTTTGGTATAGTCGGTGATTTATTAACCTACAAATCGGCTGAGGCAGGTGGGTTTTATGTTGAGTCACCAACTAGGACGCTCAAGCCAATTCAACGGTGTGCTAAATGTTGGGAATTAACGCCTAAGACTTTGAGCGATAGAGTCCATATTTGCTCTAATCCCGACTGCAAGCACGTTAAAGATAGAGATATCAATGCCGCTCAAGTTAATGAGATTTGGGCAAGGGGTTTGGAACGAACTTCTTTAGACGCAGAGCTGCCTAGCTCTACTGATTGTGGAAGCATGAAGCAACTAGGAGCTCAGAAGCGTCAGAAACGACGACTTACTTCGTTGAAGTCGTCGTAGTTCATTAAAATATAGTGCTGCGGAGAGAAGTTAGAACATCAGTTGATCCCAAGAGGGAATAGAGAACAGGGAACGGTTTTATGTAGTGCGAGCGTCTCGCTCGCTATTTTGTCTTAGACAAAAACGGTTAATCCGACAAGAGTTGCACCACAAACTCAGCCGCCGTCAGATAACGTCGCCATTCTCTCCCATTCTTAACTCGCTGCACCCACCACCCTGGACAACTATCCGGCTTTTCCCATAATTTTAGATGTTCCACTGGGGGGTCAGCATAAAAACGACTGTCACCACTTCCCAATAAGGCGGAACTCCAGTGGGTAAAATAATCGTGACTCAGCCGATGAATGGGAAACGTTCCATATAAGGGTACACCCCACCCATCCAACGCCACCAGCGCTTTCACGGTTCCCCCAAGCATCTGCCATCCCCATGCTGCACCAATCGCACCAACTACTCCGGCGCTAAAACTGATAAAAGTAACAGAGGTGTTCATTAGAGTAAGATGACGCTGTAAATAGTTCAAAATATGAATCGCTGAATAAGCCGGATACTCGTGGCTGGGAAAAAGTAATAGTTGCTGAACACGCTCTACATTGCCAGAGTCACAGCGTTGTAACCCAGCTAAAAACTCGTGTGTCAACTGTGAATTGTGAATACCGGGACAAATGATAACTGCTTTGTGCATAATGGTGACGTAGTTTTATTTCTGCCTTCTTGCACTAGGCACTAGCGTAAAATATTAGTATTGGAAATAAATGTGCTAAATCACGTCTTTTTAGCATACAGTTTTAATACTGAACCACCGTCCTCCACAAATACTCCTCATACAAGGTGGCTGCAAATACTAATCTATTACAATTCCCGTTGGTTTCTGATCCCCAGGGGTTTCTGCTCAACGTTAGAGGCGATCCCTCAATTATTTTGTTTAGATAGTAAAATGGAGGATAACAAGAAAACTCTCTAATTGTAAATCTTTAACATAACTTTACATTAGTGTATTATTTCTGTGAAGACAAGCCATAAAGCTTGAAATCAACCAGACGACTGTGCAACTATTTTCCTTGAAGGAGGGAAAAACAATGGGGCTTCTACCAATCAAGACAACAACGACCACTATTGCAACAACGGCTCTTCTGAGCTTGTGGGGACTGCCAGCGATGGCATTTACAATTACGCCCGGTGGCAATGCTCAAGATTTACTTGATGTGTTGTTAGGGGATACGACCGGACTGAGTAACTTTGGTTTAGCAGTTTATGATGATCTAGGCGAAGTGAATGATGAAGCCTTTGGTCTTTTCAACAACGATCCTTTCGGTCTGGGTGAGGGCATCGTTTTGAGTACGGGTAGAGTTGAAGATTTACCTGGACAAAACACGCAAGATGGAGGAGTAGATTTTCACGGGGGAGATCTCAGCGACTTGAGTACAGATTTTGAGCCACAAAGCCCTTCCTATGAACAGAGGGAAATAGGGATGCAAGGGGATAACATGACTTTGGAACTCAGCTTTGATGCCGATAGCACAGTAGATAAGGTATTCTTTGAATACGTCTTTGGCTCGGAAGAATTTGTCGAATTTGGGGGGACGGAGTTCAACGACTCGTTTAACATGTGGCTGAATGGAGAGTCCTTGGCTATGTTGAGTGATAATCAACCCGTTACGATCAACAATTTAGTTCCTGACCCCAAAGACCCAACCTCGTATCACCCTGACTTTATTTATAATCCTGTCGGGTCTGGCGTCAATACAAAACTGGATGGCTATACCAAAAATTTGACCTTTGAGGGTCAGCTGATTAAAGATAGCACAAATACGATCAGGATTAATGTTGCAGATTGGGGTGATGGTATATTAGACTCTGCTGTCTTCATTAAAGGCAAGTCTCTGGGGACAAAACCGCCACAACTAAATCCTCAACCCAATGATGATCCGCCTGATGAATCCCCATTTCCCTCAGACGACCCTGTAACTGATCCGGGAACTGATCCGGGAAATTTATTTCCCCCAGATGACCCAGAACCCCAGAGTGTGCCAGAACCATCCGGCTTACTCGGATTGCTGGGAGTGGCAACCTTAGGGTTTCGGACAATGCTTAGACGCAAACAGAAAGCTCACTTACAAGAACACTGAATGCGATTAGCTAATTCCTCACGGGCTACTGGGTTGGCGATACCCATAAGTGGTAATCTAGAGAGCGGTATTGTTAAGCTCTTAAGCTGTGACAACTCCACACACTGACTCGATGGAGTATAGTGTGGGCTTCTAGAAATAGCAAGCCCTTTGTCACCTGAGTGCTTTATGAAGTCAGAAGCACGCTCGTTATCCCAGAATATAATAGATGCAAGCATGGTAGCCACCACAGAAAAAACAAACACCGGCGTTATTACTCAAATCATCGGACCTGTTGTCGATGTTGAGTTTCCTGGCGGCAAAATGCCCCGGATTTACAATGCTTTGAAAATCGAAGGCAAGAATGCAGCAGGACAGGATGTTGCCGTAACCTGTGAAGTGCAGCAGTTACTCGGTGATAACCAAGTCCGAGCTGTTGCCATGAGTGGTACGGACGGCTTAGTTCGAGGGATGGAAGCCGTAGACACTGGCACCGCCATTAGTGTTCCCGTAGGCGGTGCTACCCTGGGACGAATTTTCAATGTGTTAGGTGAGCCTGTCGATGAATTGGGTCCGGTCAATACCGAAGAACGATCGCCGATTCACCGTTCGGCTCCTAAATTCACCGAACTGGAAACCAAACCGTCGATTTTTGAAACGGGGATTAAGGTTGTAGACTTGCTGGCGCCCTACCGTCGAGGTGGTAAAGTTGGTTTATTTGGTGGAGCGGGTGTTGGTAAAACCGTTATCATTCAAGAACTGATCAACAACATTGCCAAAGCTCACGGTGGTGTGTCGGTATTTGGTGGTGTGGGCGAACGCACCCGTGAAGGAAACGACCTTTACAACGAATTTAAAGAGTCAAAGGTTATCAACGAAGAAGACCTCAGCCAGTCTAAAGTAGCGCTGGTCTACGGTCAGATGAACGAACCCCCCGGTGCCCGGATGCGGGTTGGTCTGGCGGCGCTGACGATGGCGGAACATTTCCGCGATGTCAACAAGCAAGACGTGCTACTGTTTATCGACAACATCTTCCGGTTTGTGCAAGCGGGTTCAGAAGTATCTGCACTCCTGGGTCGGATGCCTTCGGCTGTGGGATATCAGCCCACATTGGCTACAGAAATGGGTCAACTGCAAGAGCGGATTACTTCAACCAAAGAAGGATCAATTACCTCGATTCAAGCGGTTTATGTCCCAGCTGATGACTTAACCGACCCAGCACCAGCAACCACCTTTGCTCACCTGGATGCGACGACGGTACTCTCTCGTGCTTTAGCCTCGAAGGGAATCTACCCCGCTGTAGACCCCCTTGATTCAACGTCAACCATGCTCCAACCCAATATTGTGGGTGAAGAGCATTACCAAACGGCGCGTGCTGTCCAGTCAACCCTACAGCGCTACAAGGAACTCCAGGATATTATTGCGATTCTGGGTTTAGATGAATTGTCGGAAGATGACCGTCTGACAGTTGCCCGGGCGCGAAAAATTGAGCGTTTCTTGTCTCAGCCATTCTTTGTGGCGGAAATATTTACAGGTTTACCCGGTCAGTACGTTTCTCTTGACAAAACGATTAAGGGATTCCAAATGATTCTGAATGGAGAATTGGACGACCTGCCCGAACAGGCATTCTACCTGGTCGGTGATATTGATCAAGTGATCGCTAAAGCTGAGAAGATGAAAGGGTAATCCCTTCCGAGTTTTGACCAAGCCAGCCAGTTTGGACAACGTAAGCGGTTAATAGCTCGGATTGAGCCTAGTTCTGGCACAGACTTCCGAATACTTCCCTAGTTCGGACTATCTCGCTTGCCTAATTGGTTAGGCGTTGGGTAATACCAAGACATCTTGGACTGGGTAGGCGAAGGGACTTATTACAGGGCGAGCTGGTTCCTGGGATTATCTCCATTTAAAAACCAGCATTTAATTGTAAAGCTGTCTTATAAAGACAGGGTTTGGGACTCAAAGGAGTTTCGATGAGCTTAACTGTTCGAGTTGTTTCTCCCGACAAAATTGTCTGGGATTCTAATGCCGAAGAAGTGATTTTGCCCAGTACTACGGGTCAACTGGGTATATTGACGGGTCACGCCCCCCTGTTGTCAGCACTGGACATTGGTGTAATGCGAGTTCGTCCGGGTAAAGACTGGATACCCATCGCCCTCATGGGCGGATTTGCCGAAGTTGAAAATGATGAAGTAACCATTCTCGTTAATGGGGCGGAACAGGGAGAGACGATTGACAAGGAAGCCGCACGAGAAGCTTTCTCTCAAGCCCAAGAGCGTCTCAACCAAGTCCAAACCAGTGAGAATCGGCAAGAAAAAATTCAAGCCACGCAAGCTTTAAAGAGAGCAAGAGCTCGCTTTCAAGCGGCGGGTGGTATGGTTTGATGCAAATGTAGAGACGTAGCATGCTACGTCTCTACAAGTTGGTGTCCTCGAAATCGATGCCCGAACGAAAGACTGTAACACAAGCTACAAGATTTTCTCTGTTGTAGAGACATTCCGCCGGAACGTCTCTACGCACCGCTATGACTAAACCGACGATCTAGGCGCTACCTGTAAAGGTGACTTCTGGAAATTTTGCCTGCGCTTCATTCATGGGACGATTTTTACCTTCTTCTTGCCAGTAGTTAATCACTTCAGTCGCTTGGTTGAGCAACTCAACGCGATCCATTTCGCTAATCCAATGTTTGGCTTCCAGTTCGTTTTTGATTTGCTCCCAAGCATCGTTCCGGGGCCAGAAAAAGTAGGATGTCAGCGGGCTAGTTCCTTTACCCACGACTTGATCGACGGCGAGTGCCACATTCTCTTCTAACCAGAGAACTTTTAAGATAAATTTAGACAAACAGACCTCCAACAATAGATCAGGTATCTTATACTTAATGTACAATCAATCATTCTACAGGATAGCGTTGGTGAAAGCTCTCGTGATTTATCCGGGGGATAAAACTGCACGGCTTAAGCAACTGAGTTAGTCGTGGGAGTATTTACATTGACAACTTTAAAATCAAGAACAAAATCAGGGTCTAGACGAGCGATTGTCGTTTTCGATATTGATGGTGTCATCCGGGATGTGAGTGGATCTTACCGGAGAGCGATCGCGGATACAGTCGAGCATTTTACCGCCGGAGTGTATCGCCCGTATTCCGCCGAGATTGACCACCTCAAATCCGAAGGCTTATGGAATAACGATTGGGAAGCCTCACGAGAGCTCATCTATCGCCACTTTGAGCAGCGAGGTCAGGCGCGATCGCAGGTTGCCCTAGATTATGATAACCTGATTGCCTTTTTTAATGCTCGCTACCGAGGTGCTGATCCAAATCATTGGACAGGATACATCTGTGATGAACCATTACTCCTCAACCCCAACTATCTCGAATATCTAACCTCAGCCGATATTTTATGGGGCTTTTTTAGTGGGGCGACGCGAAATGAAGCACTTTATGCTCTTTCAAAACGTCTCGGTTTGCCAGCCCCCGTACTCGTGGCGATGGAAGATGCCCCCGGTAAACCTGATCCGACAGGATTATTGGCAGTAATTAACCAGCTTCAGCAACAGCACCAAATTGAGCAACCATTGCCTACCATCTATGTGGGAGATACTGTGGCAGATATGTACACAGTTAAAGCAGCCAAAACCCTTCATCCAGACAGAACCTGGGTTGGTGTTGGTGTTCTCCCGCCACATGTTCAGGAAACAGCAGAACGCCGTGAGGCTTATCAACAAACCTTAAAAAAAGCAGGGGCGGCTCAAGTTTTTAGCAATGTTGAGCAGATCACCCCAGAACAAATTCAGCAATTGGTGTGAGCTAAGCTGTTCGGCATTTAAACCTTAATGTCAATAATGACTTGTTAAGCTATATTAGTATTGCTATATTAGTATTAGCAATTTAGATGCCAAAAATAGCATGGTGTATCCACATAAAAGCAATGAATTTAGACTATGATACTGCCGTGATCATGCTAGCCATCACCTTTCCTTTAGTGATGACTTGGTTGCTCGTTAGTGGTGAATTAGAACTTTGGGCTTATTTAGGTATATATGGTATCTGTTTGTGGGGACTAGGAGCTTTAAAAAAAGAATAGGGATAACGGGGTCATTTTTCCGCGTTAGTCTGACAAAAAAGGAGTGATAAGTAGTCGGATAAAAGAAAACCGTACTATATTAAGTTTTACAAATAGCCCTCAAACCCTCTCTCAGTCTACTTTTGCATCAGCCTCACCTATCGAATCAAAAGCATGACAGCTTGCTGCATTGTTAAATTTATCATCCCATTAAAAACGCTAAAACCCTAATAAAAAGGGACGTTTACCCCCCCGAAGCCGTACCAGTCTCAATTAGAGCAGAGTAAAATATTAACTAGAGTTAATTGTTCCAAAAGGGCTAAACACAACTATGGACTTTCGCCTCAAGACACTCTTACCTGACTACGAAAAAGCCTTCCTGACCTGTAACTTACAAAAAGAAAAAGAATCCGAAGTTCAGCAAGTTGTTGAGCGAATGAAGGATCTGCGACAACACTATGAAACCGTTGAACAAGCGACAGGCATTCCATGGTGGTTTGCAGCAGTTCTTCACTACAGTGAGTGGAACCTCCGCGAACCTGACTTATTTGTGAAAAAAGTGACAGAAATTTTACTGGCTAAGGAGTTCCATAAAGCCCGAACTCGCACCCTCGGTGCTTATCTGTGGGGGTTTGACTTGTGGAATGGATTTAGACATGGAGTGGGAGATGAATCCGAGTGGGTTTGGGGTGGCACCACGGTTCTGAAGCATCCATCAACCACCATTGGAGCAGCGGCGATTGTTTACTATCTCCAATCCCAGAAAATCATTGATATCCCTAAACCGGGAACAGGCATTAAAATCAAGGTCTTATCCGATACAGTATTTAAAGCGCGACCCGATCAATCATTTCGGCTCAAACCAGAAGAAAAAATCACGGTAAAAGGGGGTACTCGCCTGGAAATTATTGAGGATGATCCTTCTGAGGGAGGACACGTCAAAGTCCTGTTACCCGATGGAGTTTTGTTAGGGCAGAATAATCAGAGTGATTGGTATGTTTTCAAAGAACATATCGAAATTCAGGGAACGGAACCGAATAATCGCCCCAGCGATAAAGCAGAAGAACCCGAAACTAAAATTGCTTCACCAAATAAAGGACGTCCCATCACCGTACCCAAATTAGGAACAGTCTATCTGGGAAATCCAATTCTCGAAGGTGGACACTTTAGTTGGGCGGAAGCGACAATGAATGGCTCAAGGATTCCCGTGAATAATGAAGTGGTTGAGGGGATTTTGAGAGTGGCTCATGTGATGGAAGAAGTGAGAGAATATTTGGGTACTCGTCCGATTACTATAAATTCTTGGTATCGTGATCCAGTAACTAATCGTAAAGTCGGAGGGGCAACAAAATCCAGGCATTTAGTTGGTGATGCTGTGGATTTTGTGGTTCAAGGAATCTCCCCACCCCAAGTTAATCAGCGCCTAGAATCCTGGTGGGGAAATCGGGGTGGATTAGCTAGTGCTAGCTGTTTTACCCATATTGATGTGAGAGGGTATCGCGCTCGGTGGAGCTATGGATTTTGAGTTAATGCGTGTCTTGGGGGGTCTTCCGTAGTTAGTGTGCTAAATTGTTAGTTTGATTTGTCCAAATATTGGACAGCAATAGCTTTAACCATTTTTACCCAAATTTCAATTTATAGCAGTAGACACATTGATTAGGACTTTCCGAACTGTTGTAGAGACGTTGCATGCAACGTCTCTACCATAAGATGCGTCCTAACCGCTATGGCGGTTGCTATATTTTGAGGCGATTAAAAGCTACAGTGCTTGTGTGGCAAGCTTCCTGGCTCATGAAAACTGATATTTTAGCACACTAAGTCCGGAAGATCCGTTTTTTTTACCTATGATCGGTAGCGGAGGGTTAGTCGATAACGATACTATATTCGTCATTTGTCCTTTGGTTTATTAGGCAACCGCCTCGTATTGTTGGGACTCCGTCTCAACTTGTCGGAGAATCTCCATGGCTTCGGGTAGAGTCTCACAGCTATAATTCGCTTTGAAGTGAAAGGGGCGAACGCGAGAGTCGGTTAGCACAGCCGATTCCCAGATGCTAAGTTTGATCGGTTTTTTGGGATTGTTGGTGGCACTAATGGAGTATTGAACCATGGCAGTGCTTCTTTCTACAAAAGGTCGATAGTATCGCAGTACAAATTCAGGAGACTTTTTCTCTCCTTACTAAATTATGAGGCAAAACCAGGCTGGAATGTTCCCTCTGACTGAGGATTTGCCGGAAAAAACAGTAAGGATGAAGGCAAACCTGGGTTTTCTCCTTCATCCTTCTGTGACGTCCTCCTACACCGACCCTGCGGGTACGGTTGTAGGCTTCCTTTGGGGTTCCGTTTCAGAACGACGCTTCCGGCGTTTTATAGTGGGGAATACGCAAGAGCCCACTTATTGCTTATCGCAAGAGAAACTGTAGTTATGGAATTTAGTTTTTGCTGTCAATTTACCAGCTTTTACAGCTTTGTCAATGAAATACAAAAACAATTTGCCCTTAATATTAGCTTACAACAAGCAAGTTGTCAATAATAAACTGGCGATTCATCCCACGCTCAATCGAAGATTAGAGCGTGGGATGAATCGCCGGATAAGCTAATTTAGCCACAACCACTATTGTCTGGCTTGACCGCACGGGACTTACACTCTGACAGTAGCAAATAGGGACTGCTGAATAAGTGCAAGCGGTGGGGGTAGGGAACTCCAATTAGCCTAGGTGGCAATGATGTGCAAGTCAACATCCTTGAGATACCGCAGCAACTGCTGCACAGGAGAACCTCGTAAGGCTAACTGCCATCGGGATTTATGAGTTTGTCCCACCACGACTTGAGTAATGTGGTAGTTATGTGCTACTTTAGCGATCGCGTTGGGAATATTGGTGCTGGTGACGTGTAAAAATTCACCCCCAAATTCCTGACAAAAATGCTCACACATTTCTATATAGAGGCTTTCATCTTTGGTGAGAAACTGTTCAGGGTGAGCCACAAACAATCCATATAAACGGGCTCGCATAATAGTCGCTAACCGCGCCCCCCGTCGTAGCAATTGAGCTGAATTAGGATAGGTGGACACACAAACTAACACCCGTTCGTGAACGCTGTAAAATTTGCCTGTTAGGGTAGACTTTTCAGCCACGGCTTCCAAGTTGTCAGCCACTTCCCGCAGTGCCAATTCTCGTAAAGCGAGTAAGTTTCGGCGTTGGAAGAAATTCTGTAGAGATTGTTCGATTTTTTCAGGGGCGTAAATTTTCCCTTCGATTAATCTTTCTTCTAAAGTTTCTGGCGTGACATCGACAATAACCACTTCGTCGGCTTCATCCAAGAGGCGATCGGGTATTCGTTCTCGCACGACAACCCCGGTAATTTTGGCAACTAAATCATTGAGACTTTCTAAATGTTGAATATTAACGGTAGAAAAAACATCAATCCCGGCATCTAAAATAACTTCAACATCTTGATAACGTTTTTCCCTAGGCAAACCCTTTATATTCGTATGGGCGAGTTCATCAACTAATACCAGTTGCGGTTGACGCGCCAGAATTGCATTGGTGTCCATTTCCGTAAGCGTTGTGTTTCCTCGACATATAGATAAACGGGGAACCATTTCTAGTCCCTCAGCGGCTGCTGCTGTCTCCTGGCGTCCGTGAGTTTCTAATAACCCAATAACGACATCAATTCCTTCTTCTCTAAGTCGATGCGCTTCTTGTAACATTCGATAGGTTTTACCCACGCCCGGTGCCATACCGATATACAGACGGTGTTTTCCGCGACGGCTGGTAGGGGGTTCAAAAGATTCAGGGGAAGCGGATGAATGGGTGAGTTCGTCTTTATTAATCATCGCGGATCAAAACGTAGAAATTAACTTATAAAGTAGTCTTCGGAAAGTGAACTACAATCATCGAGGTATCGGGATGAGTTCGTGCGATCACCTCGGGTTCGATCAGTTGCCCTGGCAAACTTAATAAACGAGTAGAATCCGTGTATGCCATTAAAATTAGCAAGTCGTCCCTTTGCAGCAGGCGGGAAACGTTTTTGACAAAATTTCCCCGCACTCGCATTAGCGGAGTATCGATACTTAACCCAACTGATTCTGGCTGTAGCCTGAACGGTTTCGAGTGAGTCGCCACCACCATAAGTTGGAGCGTTGCTTTGATTTCTTTGGCTAAATTATCAGCGACTTCTACGGTTTGTTTAAATGTAGCCGATGACGTAGTTTGAACGTCTGCGGCTAAAAGAACTCGTCGGGTATTTTCAATCGGTTGGGAAAACCGACTAATTAATACGGGGACAGGGGATCGCTGGATTACATTATCGATAACACTGCCAAAAAAATTCTCGCGAGTGGTTGAGTATCCTTTCCACCCACAAATAATCAGACTGGCATCACGTTCTGATGCTGTGCGGGTAATTCCTCTGTCAATTGCATCATCCACTCGACCAATTGACTCCACCTGAGTTACGGCGGCATGAGCGATGGCTTCTGCTGTGGCTAAGAGCTGGGTTTGTAGCATCTTTGCTTGGGGAGTTACAGGTTTATATTTATCGGAAATAACATGAAGTGGTAGTAATATTCCTTGAGCAGTTTTTGCCAAGATTAATGCCAATTGCAGCAGGTTATCTTCAGTATTGGGATTAGCCACCGGAACGAGAACGCGCTTCCCCAATCGCTGAGAACTTTCGGTTTCAACTGAGAGAGTTTGGACAGTTTCGACTTTCTTACCCCAGCGCTCAGTGATCCAGGGCGAACCAATACAAGTAACTAGGATCATGGCAATAATGCCATTAACGGTTAACTCATCAACCAGTTCGACATCATAGGCAACTGTAATCGCGGCTAGCGTGGAAGCGGCTTGAGCTATGGTCAGACCAAACATGATCATGATGCTGGGAAATCGAAAGCCAAACCACTTCCCTGTTCCCCAAGCCGCGAGAAACTTACTGATTACTTCAACGACAACAATAACAGCCGCAATTAAAATAGATTTTGGTTGCTGGATTAACACCAGGGGGTTAATCAGCATTCCTACAGAAATCAGAAAAAATGGCACGAATAAGGTGTTACCAATAAACTGAATCCGATTCATCAAAGGACTCAGTTGGGGAATCAGTGGCGTCAGGGCAATTCCTGCTAAAAATGCACCGATAATCGGTTCAATTTCAATCAAACCTGCTAGATAAGAAATGACAAATAACGTCGCCAGAACAAAGATAAATTCTGCACCTTCGTCATGTCCAAACCGCCGGAAAAACCAGCGACCGATTTTAGGAACACCCCAGAGGGTGGCAAATGTATAAATACAAAGCGCTGGAATCAGAAATAACCAAAAACTAAGGGTGAGTGTTCCGCCATCTGCTTTGAGGACAACGGCTAATACTAATAATGCCAAAACATTGGTAATTAAGGTTGCTCCCAGAGTCGCGGTTACAGCCTGAGTTCGCATAATTCCCAGCTTGTTCAACAGGGGTAATGCTAGGAGGGTATGAGACGCGAAGCATGAGGCTACCAGTATGGCGGCTAAGACGCCATATCCCAACACCAACATGGTAAGTGTCCCCAGCACCATCGGCACAGTAAAGGTAGTTAACCCAAAAATGACGGCTTTACTAGCATTGTATTTAAGGTCATTTAGGCTGGTTTCCAACCCCGCCATGAACATCAAAAATAGCAACCCGACGGTTCCTAATAGAACAATTGTACTGTCACGTTCCAGCAGACCCAGAACATGGGGTCCAACCACCACACCAGCGAGGATTAACCCGACAATACCAGGGAGTTGCAGTCGCTCAAATAGCAGGGGAGCGACTAACATAATCGCCAAAATGGTGAGGAAAACGGCTACAGGGTCAGTAATCGGTCCGGGTAGGACTTGAGCTAGGTAAGTCGGTAGGTGCATTCTACTTAGGGATATCTATTTTACAAGTAACCAATAATTTAGTTTTGGACGGATTCTTTTTTAGGTTGAATTTGTGGAGAATAACCGTGTTTATAAATAAACCATTTTTTTCGCACAGGTCGAGTGATTTGCCAAAACACATTAGCAACAGGTTGTTCTACCCATTCCGGGATAAACACGCCAATTAGACCTCGCCCATCATCTTCTCGGAAAAGGACAAAAAGCCGCTCTAAAAAATAGAGAAATAGGAGACCTCCAAAAAAATTAAATAGATAACTCCCGACGTAGAATCCAAAGAGCCTGAGAAATAGAAACCGCAGCGGAATCCAAATTAGAAATCTGACTAGAAATGAGGTGGTCAAAAATAGAATCAACTTCCGCATGGCGTTACCTCAACGGAGGACGGCTTTTGTGGGATTGCGTGGCTCGTTTGAGGTTCGCTTGTGCCGGTTTGTAGGTGGGGTCAAGGTCTAGAGCAACTCGGTAATTTTTTAACGCTTCCAATAACTCGCCTTTCTTTAGGAGTAAATGGCTTTTGCAAAAAATCGACAGCGCCGAGTTTCATTGCTTCAACAGCATCTTCAATCGTGCCATGTGCGGAAATAATAATGATTTTGATGTCTGGATATATCTCGATAGCACGTCGTAGCACTTCTAATCCATTCATTCCTGGCATTTTGAGGTCTAACAGAATTAGATCGTATTCTTGAACTTTTAACTGTAATAGAGCATCCTCACCATTGTCTGCTGTGGCTACCTGATACCCTAATGGATCTAACGACTGAGCAATCGTTAGTCGAATATTTTTCTCATCATCGACAATTAAAATTTTGACATTATTCATCGTTTTCGTCTCCTTACCTTCAAGCTAACTCGCTCTCGTTGGGTTTCGTTCCTCAACCCAACCTACACCTCACTTTTCACGGGAAGTCTAGAAACTATTGTAGAGACGCGCTTTTGAAGCGTCTGGGCGGGTTTAGTTACATCTGGGTACAACTAAAAAGATAGTTGTGAAACCCGCCCCTACAGAGACACCACATAGTGTGAAAAGTCAGAACCTACAAAGGTGATAGGCTTCCGTACCATTGCCTTGAGGTTTAACCCGTTACAACGCATCGAGTGCCAAATTCAGCCTTAAAACATTTACTCCGGGTTCACCAAAGATGCCAAGAAATCTACCGTCTGTATAGTGACGAATGAGAGTCTCAACTTGATTAGTTTCTAGGGAACGTGCTATCGCTATCCGCTCAATTTGTCTTCTGGCTGCCTCAATGCTAATATGCGGATCTAAACCCGAACCCGATGCATAAACTAAATCAGCTGTTGGCTCAATTCCTGCGTCCTGAAGTTGGTCAATGGTTTCCTGAATTCGTCGGATTAATTCTGGATTACTGGGTGCTAAATTACTCGCACCCGAAATGCCAGTTGGTGCCGCCTCTTCTCCTTCAGAATAGTTTACGGTGCTGGGGCGACTCCAGAAGTATTGTTCAGAGGAGAAGGATTGACCAATCAACGCTGAACCGATGACTTGTCCTTGGTTATTGGTAATTAAACTGCCATTGGCTTGATAGGGAAAAAACACTTGACCGATAAAAATCATTAAAAAGGGATAAATTAGGGCAGTCAAAATCCACAAAACGAATGTGACACGAATTCCGGTAATCGTTTCTCGAATGACAGACATGGTTTTAAATGATGAATGGGTAGTGCTGGTAGGGTAGGTTAGGGGAGTAATATACTCCCCCTATTTCTGAGGCAAATTAACGGAATTGACAGATTTTATGCGGCTGGTTCGGTTCAGATGACTTGGATTGTTTTTTCTGGTGTTTTTTCTGATACCGTTCTAACCATATATGCCGCCACTGGCGCTTTATTCGCCAATCCGCCAATTTTCGGCGAATTTCTTCAACAAGTTCTTTCCACATAATTAAAATCGCTCCGGTTGAAAAATAACCACAAATAAGTACACTGATAGTCCCAGAGTGACAATGCCCAAAATACCGATCGCATAAGCGGCTGTGCGGGTAATTTCATTCCCTGTCGTAGCATAGACGGCTGGCGCGATCGCGAGATTTAAGCACATCAGTAGAAAGAGTTGAATCGGTAAACGATTACCTTGCCACTGTTCTCGGACTAACTCAATGAGTTCACTCACGTCTCTGGGTACAATTTCGTTTAAATCCTTCCCTGGTTTCATCCGTTATCTCCTTGTTAAATAGTGGTGCTACGCCAATCCCACAGCCGCTATTAACCAATCAATCCCTTTAATGCCGATAAACGGTGCAACAATTCCCCCTAACCCGTAAATCAATATATTTCGTCGCAACAGTTGATTGGCACTTAAGGGTCTAAACTTCACACCTTTTAATGCCAAAGGAATTAAGGCAGGAATAATCAAGGCATTGTAAATCAGCGCCGCTAATATGGCAGATTGAGCGCTGGCTAACCCCATAATATTGAGACTGCCAATACCAACAGCCGCAAACATGGCGGGTATAATCGCAAAATATTTGGCGATATCATTTGCCAGAGAAAAGGTGGTTAACGCCCCCCGCGTAATTAACAACTGCTTGCCAATCGTGACCAAATCAATTAACTTCGTCGGATCAGAATCTAAATCCACCATATTCGCCGCTTCCTTTGCCGCTTGTGTGCCGGAATTCATGGCTAATCCCACATTTGCCTGTGCCAAGGCTGGGGCGTCATTTGTCCCATCCCCCGTCATCGCCACCAATTTGCCTGCGGCTTGTTCCTGTTGAATCACGGCGATTTTATCTTCCGGTGTCGCTTCGGCAATAAAGTCATCCACTCCGGCTTCTTGGGCAATCACCGAGGCAGTAATTCGGTTATCCCCAGTCAGCATCACACTCTTAACCCCCATGCGTCGCAACTGGTCAAAGCGATCGCGCATTCCGGGTTTGATGATATCTTTGAGGTAAATTACGCCATAAATATCCTCACCACAGGCAACCGCCAAGGGAGTACCTCCTAAGCGAGAAACCCGTTCGTAAGCTTCATCTAAGTCAGATGCCAATTGACCGCCCCGAGACCGCACAAATCCCTTAATCGCATCCACAGCGCCTTTGCGTATCTCGTCCCCATTGGGGAGATTTGTGCCACTCATGCGAGTTTTCGCCGTAAACTCTACCCCTTCCGCCGCGTTGCGGTCAAAGGTGACGGCTGAACCAATATGATGTGCCAGTTTCACAATCGACTTGCCTTCCGGCGTCTGATCAAAGATACTGGCAGCTAATGCGACATCGGCAACCTCGACAACGCAGTGACCATTTACGGGAATGAACTCCTCAGCCAAGCGGTTCCCCAGGGTAATCGTGCCAGTTTTATCCAGAACCAAGGTATTCACATCACCACAGGCTTCCACTGCCCGTCCCGAGGTGGCTACCACGTTAAACTGGGCAACTCTATCCATCCCGGCGATACCAATCGCGCTGAGTAATCCGCCAATGGTTGTCGGAATTAGCGCCACCAATAGGGCAATTAAGGTAACCACGCCCACTGGTGAACCGACATAATTAGCAATTGGGGGAATCGTAACGACGACAATTAAAAACACCTGGGTAAGAACCGCCAACAATACCGTTAAAGCAATCTCATTCGGCGTCTTGCTGCGTTGTGCCCCTTCCACCAAAGCAATCATCCTATCCAGGAATCCTTGACCCGGCTCTGCCGTTACCCGGATAATCAGTTCATCAGATAGAATTCGGGTTCCCCCGGTAACCGAACTTGCCACATCTGAACCGGGTTCCTTGAGAACCGGGGCGGATTCCCCAGTAATGGCGGATTCATCGACTGAAGCCACCCCTTCTATCACTTCCCCATCGGCGGGAATAATGTCACCGGCAATCACTTTAATGGTTTCACCTTTATGCAATTCGGTGGAACTCACCTCTACAGTGGTATTATCCGGTAGAAGTTTCCGGGCAATGGTATCGGATTGAGTGGAACGCAACGAATCTGCCTGTGCCTTACCCCGCCCTTCTGCTACGGCTTCGGCAAAATTGGCAAATAGAATCGTGAGTAAGAGAATGATGGCAACCAGGCTATTAAATAAGCGCTGATTGTCTCCAGGAACCGGACCAAATAAACTCGGATATAGCGCCAGCAAAATGGTGATGATTGTACCCACCCAAACCACAAACATGACTGGGTTTTTCATCATCACGCGGGGGTTCAGCTTGAGGAAGGCTTCCCGTAATGCGCGTTTGTAGAGTCCTTTGGTATTCACTCGCCCTGGTTTATTTTGCTGTCGGTTCTCACGACGGCGAGGTGATTTTTGGGGTGTTTCCAGAGGTTGTTTCGTTTTCATACCGTAACGATGGATAATCAATGGGTCTAGTCAGGACGATGAAAGGCTGAATGCTAACCGCCCCCTGCAATTTGAAAGGCTTCGGCAATCGGTCCTAGGGCAAGTACGGGGAAGAAGGTGAGGGCGCCAAGGATGAGAATCACGCCAGCCGTTACACCGGTAAACAATCCTGTATCTGTCCGCAGCGTACCTGTTGTTTCTGGTACAGGCTGTTTCCGGTACATACTGTCGGCTAACAGCAATAGGGCAATAATGGGGATGTAGCGTCCTGCCAAAAGGCTAATGCTGGCTGTCAAATTCCACCACAACGTACTATCGGCTAATCCTTCAAATCCTGACCCGTTATTGGCAGCAGCAGAGGCATATTCATAGATAACTTGGGAGATGCCGTGAAAGCCGGGATTCGTAATTCCGGCTAGGGTTTCTGCCTCTGGCAAACCCATCGTATCCGCGAAGGAAATACTAATCGCACCAGGAATCAAAATCATAATCGGGTGGACTAGCAAAATTACACTCGCCAGAACAATTTCGTGCTTTTCAATCTTGCGTCCAAAGAGTTCGGGGGTTCGCCCCACCATCAATCCGGTGAGAAATACCGTCAAGATTAAAAAGGTAAATAAATAGGCAGTTCCCGTTCCTTGACCCCCCCAAACAATTTGTAGGAACATATTAAATAAGGTGGTAAAACCTCCGGGTGGCATTAGTGAATCATGCATTCCGTTCACTGCACCACACATCGTTCCTGTGGTAGACACTGCCCAAAGGGCGGTTAATGCCCAATCAAAGCGCACTTCTTTTCCTTCTAAGTTTGTTGCCAGTTCGCCTAAAGGATTGTTGACTAAGGGATTGCCTTGATACTCACCTATGGCAGCAACTACAATCAGGACGGCATAGATAAAAAAGACCATGCCAAAGAGTAACCAGCCTTGCTTTTTGTTATTAGCAAAGATGCCGTAGGTGTAAATTAGTGCTGCGGGAATAACCAACATGGTAATCGTTTCAATCAGGTTAGTCGCACCGTTGGGATTTTCAAAGGGATGGGCTGAGTTGATGCCAAAAAATCCTCCCCCGTTTTCGCCCAGTTCTTTAATCATTTCAAAGTGAGCAACTGGACCTCTGGCAATATATTGTGGGGCACCTTCTAAGGTGGTGGCAACCGCAGATCCAGCTAAGGTTTCTGGGACACCGAGGATGAGTAATATAAGTCCCCCAACTAGAGAAATCGGCAGCAAAATTCGGGTGATTGATCGGGTTAAATCTACATAGAAGTTCCCCAATGATCTACCTGTTAACCCTCGAATGAATGCGATTGCAACAGCAATCCCTGTGGCGGCTGAGGTAAACATTAAATACCCCAGCGCTAGCATTTGAGAGGCATAACTGAATGTGGTTTCGCCAGAGTAATGCTGCTGATTGGTGTTAGTAACAAAGGAAATCGCTGTGTGTAGGGCTAAGTCCCAACTCGGTGCATCTAATTCTGTGGGATTCAAAGGTAGAATCCCCTGAAGCATGAAGATTAAATACACCAGAACAAACATGGCGAGGTTGCTGTACAGCACGCCTTTGGCATACTGCCAACCGGTCATATCCCGTTGCGGACGGACTCCAATTAATCGATAAATGACTCGTTCAATCGGTGTTAGAATTGGGTCGAGAATGGTTCTCTCACCCAAGAACACCCTCGCCATATAGGTGCCAAAAAAGGGAACAATTGCCACTAATATTGCTAAAATTATGGCAATTTGGAAAAAGCCTTGTAACATAAGTTAAGCTAAGTGGGGATAAGAAAGTTTAACGGCAGTGATTGTCATTGGTCATTGGTCATTAGTCCTTTGTAAGGGACGAATTCCGTCCGACGGGAATAGGGCATCACTGTTGTCAGTTAGGACTTCGTAAACGGACGCGATCGCGTCGGGCAAGGCGACCAAGAGACAGTCCTGTCCGTAATTCATTGCTGCTTCAATTGTGGAAGCCATTCCGTGGGTGAGTCTCACACTATTCATAAGTAGGCATTCTTTAGGTATTGGCAGAACCGAGAAATTCATACCGAATTGGCGGCTATGCCATTGAATTTGAGCCTGAATCAGGCGGATTGGCAATGTAAACATGGTTTTGCATCGATAGCTGTTCTGGGAACGGTGATCGAGTTTTCAATAATTCAATTATTAACGCTGAGAAAAAAATGGACATCATCCATCGAGTATAAATTTCTTTGTTTCTTTTTTAATGGCTTAACTTTATCGGATTATATGCGGATTTATATTCAATGAATATCTGGGTTTATTTAGAGATATATACTGGGAGATATAGTTGGTAGCTGAACGCTAAGTTTAGGCTAGATTAGGAGTAATCTATAGGCTTGGATAAAATAAACAAAGCGAATTATAATGTTGCGCCGATTACTGGCTCTCAAACCGACGTTTTTTCCTCAAAACCAGCACCACAAAACCTGTTGGCTGATAGCTGGAACCTTTGCTGTCGTGATTGCTTTGGAGTATGCCACACCCTCAGACTACGTGTTTGGCTACCTGTACACCGGACCAATTTTGCTGGCGAACCCCCGCTTAAATCGTTCAGCCACCCTGCAAGTTACGCTGATAGCCTCTGTGCTAACGCTTTTAAATCTGGTTGTTCCCACTGTAGAATTAACCAATCCCGCAACAGTCGCCAATCGATTCATTGCGATGATGGCATTAGTCGCGACAGGTTGGTTAAGCGATCGCAACCGCCGCTATGAAGAAGCGATCGCGCGACACAAAGCCCAGTTGCAAGCCCAAACCCAACTCGCCAGTATTCGCGAAGATTTTGTGTCTACCCTCACCCATGATCTGAAAACCCCCCTCTTGGGAGCGATTGAAACGATAAAATTGTTTCAGGCTGGTCAATTTGGCACGATAACGCCACCTCAAGAAAAAGTGCTGAGGATGATGGATCGCTCTCATCATGCTTCATTACAACTGATCCAGACGCTGCTGGATGTTTATCGTAATGATGCTGAGGGGCTAAAACTCCAACGCCAACCTGTAAATTTAGTCGCGTTAGCAGAGGAAGTGATTGCCACCTTCACCGATTTAGCCGCCAGCCGTCGGGTGCATATCCTCCTGAATCAAAGTGAATCGGACTTTCGCCGTTCTTTATGGGTGAATGGAGATGCTTTACAATTGCAGCGAGTGTTTGCCAATTTACTCGTTAATGCCATTAACCATTCCCCCCGTGGCGGTAAAGTCGAAGTGAGACTGGCATCCCTGGGAGAGTATCAAGTTGTCAGAATGCTTGATAGTGGACAAGGCATTACAGAGGAAGAATTACCTCACCTATTCGAGCGATTTTATCAAGGACACACCAATCGTCAAGCCACAGGTTCGGGACTAGGACTATACCTGACGAGGCAGATTATTGAAGCCCATGGCGGTACAATTTGGGCAGAGAACCGAAAACCAAAAGGGGCGCTGTTTGGGTTTAAAGTGCCGGCTTATGTTAAAGACGAGTAAACTACCCGCCGCTAATTCGGAGTACCGAATCTAGCGGGGGCTTTTAAGAGAAGCCCAGAGTTTACCCGACTAAGTACCGAAAAAGTACTACGTTTTGGGAGCCATCACACCTACGGATACGAAGCCAGTCTGTAGCTCTGTGGTCATGTCGGCGCTGTGTCGAATTGCTGCTATCTCTCAAGAGTTGGTTAAATTTGATACTCAGCAGATGGAAGATTCGGAAATTAGCGGAGTCGGCTATCAGCAGGGAACTTTGGCGGGTTACGAAATCCGTGAGTTTTTACTCGAAAATATGACATAAACAAATGACATAAACAAATAACGAATGCGGATTCTACTCGTAGAAGATGATGAACTGTTCCGCTTAGGACTATCGACGCGATTGCAGCAAGAACCAGGATTAGAAATTGTGGCAGAGGCGGTAGATGGCGAGACGGCGGTGGAATTAACCAATCAGTATTTACCCGATGTTGTACTGTTGGATGTGGGACTACCCGGACTTGGTGGTGTGGAAGCCTGTCGTCAAATTAAGCAGCAGCACCCAGAATTACCGATTTTAGTTTTAACCTCTCATTCCCAGAAACCTCTAATTGAGCGGCTAATTGCAGCGGGGGCTTCTGGATACTGTCTCAAAGGCATTGAAGCAGAAGTATTAATCCTAGCACTGCGTTCTGTGGCGGTGGGGGCGTCATGGTGGGACAAAACCAGTACCCATGAAATTCGCGCCGCTGTGGGAGAACAGACTCCGGAGGTTGCCCAATATACAGATGAATCGTCCGCCAATCCTCTGACTCAGCGGGAACAGGAAATTCTGGCGCTGATTGCGGCGGGTAAGAGTAATCAAGAAATTGGGGAACTCCTACATATTGCCACAGGGACAGTCAGGGTTCATGTTCATGCCATTTTACAAAAACTGGACGTGCGCGATCGCACTCAAGCCGCTGTTCTGGCGATTCAAAAAGGATTGGTGAAAACGTAACGGTTCTAGCATTCGAGAACTGTAGAGACGTTGCATGCAACGTCTCTACGAGGTTTTACTGAACTGGACTTAACTCCCGTTCTTTCACCGCATCGGGATTGGCTTCAGGGGTATCTTCCTCCGAGGGTGGCACCACTTGCCAGAATTTACCGATGAAGTCCGACCAATTTGCCAGAATTGTCTTGGCTTTAGCACTTCCGGTGCGGTCAACATGGGCTTGTATCAGGGCTTTTAACTGCTGTTCCCCAGCCGATGTCGTCACCCGTTGAATCTTAACAATTTCGGGGTTGACTTTTGCCGGGAAGTTCCCATCTTCATCTAAGAAGTAGGCTAACCCGCCCGTCATCCCCGCACCGACATTGCGCCCAACATGACCTAAAACCACAATTACACCGCCTGTCATGTATTCACAGCAGTGATCGCCAGCCCCTTCAATCACCGCTTGACCTTTAGAATTGCGGACGCCGAATCGTTCACCCGCCCAGCCATTGGCAAATAACGTACCGCCTGTGGCACCGTAGAGGCAGGTATTGCCGACAATTACGTTTTCGGCGGGGTTGTAGGTTGCATCAGTGGGAGGCGTGATGATAATTTCACCTCCATGCATTCCTTTACCCACATAATCATTGGCTTCCCCAACCAGGTTGAGGGTGATTCCGGGCAAATTAAACGCACCAAAGCTTTGTCCGGCTGCACCTTTGAAGTTGAGGGTAATCTGCCCTTCAAAGCCAGTATTGCCGTATTTTTTGGCGATCGCACCGGCTAAACGTGCGCCAACCCCTCGGTCTGTATTTAGAACCGCCACGTCTTTGGTGAGGGAACTTTGGTTGGCGATGCAGGCTTGAATCTCTGGATCAGCGAGAAGTTGATCATCGAGAACGAGTCCATTGCTATGAACCACCTCATGGTTGAGGAAGGATCGATCGCGACTTGTATCCGGTAAATCGGTTAAGCATTTCACCGATACCGTGGATGTCTTGGTTAACGCGATATCCTCACGTTGCTGCAATAAATCCGCCCGACCAATTACCTCGTCTAACTTACGATACCCTAACCGTGCCAGGAGCGATCGCACTTCTTCGGCGACAAAGTAGAAAAAGTTGACCACATGATCCGGGATTCCGCTAAACCGCTTCCGCAAATGATCTTGCTGTGTCGCCACCCCAACCGGACAGTTATTCGTGTGACAAATCCGCGCCATGATACAGCCTTCAGCAATCATCGACACCGAACCAAAGCCATATTCTTCCGCGCCCATTAACGCCGCCATCACGACATCCCAGCCAGTTTTGAAGCCACCATCTGCCCGTAAAATCACGCGATCGCGCAGTTGATTGATCATCAACGCCCGATGGACTTCGGTAACCCCTAACTCCCAAGATACGCCCGCGTGTTTAATCGAACTTAAGGGAGATGCGCCTGTTCCGCCATCATGACCGGAAATTTGGATCACATCAGCATTTGCCTTCGCCACCCCTGCGGCGATCGTACCAATGCCAATTTCCGCCACTAATTTTACCGACACCTTCGCCTCTGGATTAATTTGATGCAGGTCAAAAATTAACTGGGCGAGGTCTTCAATGGAATAGATATCGTGGTGGGGGGGTGGTGAAATCAACGGTACACCGGCTTTAGACCGCCGCAACATGGCAATATAAGGACTTACCTTTTTCCCCGGTAACTGTCCCCCTTCTCCCGGTTTCGCACCTTGGGCGATTTTAATTTCCAATTGTTTGCCACTCATCAGGTACTCTGGCGTCACCCCAAAGCGCCCGGATGCGACTTGCTTCGTGGCGGAACTCGCCGTATCCCCATTCCGTAGTCCTTTAAGATGCGGTAATGTGGGCGAATTCCCCTGATTATCCACATCATCCAAGACTTTAAACCGAACGGGGTCTTCTCCCCCTTCACCGGAATTTGACTTCCCGCCAATCCGATTCATGGCAATTGCCAAGGTTTCATGTGCCTCTCGTGACAAGGAACCCAAAGACATGGCACCGGTACAGAAACGCTGGACAATATCCGCCACAGGTTCTACGTCTTCAATCGGGATGGGGGCGCGATCGCTGTTGAAGTCTAACAAATCCCGTAACGCCGTGACCGGGCGGTCTTCCAGGTATTTTTTATAGACATCATAGTGGTCATAAGCGGTCTTTCCGTTGTCAGTTTTGCCGTTTCCGTTTTTAACCGACGCATCTTGTCCATTAAACGACGCCACGGCTTTATGCAATGCCTTTGCCATCTCCGGGCTATTCATGTGATATTCGCCACCGGGACGGTATTGGATAAAGCCAAAGTTTTCCAGTTTCTTACCCGTCAACTCCGGGAACGCCCGTTGATGGAAAGCAATCACTTCCTGTGCCAATTCTGCCAGATTCAAACCACCCAAACGGGAGGTTGTACCCCGGAAGGCTAAATCTAGTACCTCTGCACCAATTCCCAATGCCTCAAAAATCTGCGCCCCTTGGTAAGACGAGAGTAGAGAAATCCCCATCTTTGACAGGATTTTCAATAAGCCAGCTTCCACCGCCTTACGGTAATTTTTCTGTGCCGCTTCAATAGTTAAGGGTTCAATTTTACCCCGATCCATCAATTTCTGCGTTTTGGGATTCGACCACCACTGACGCACCGATTCCAATGCCAAATAGGGATGAATTGCCGAAGCCCCATAGCCAATTAAACAAGCAAAATGATGGGTACTCCAGCATTGCGCCGTTTCCACAACCAGGGAAGCTTTCATCCGCAACCCTTCGCGAATCAGATGATGGTGAACTACCCCAACTGCTAATAGTGGTGGAATATAACTGGTGGTTTCTCCGACACTCTCACCAATTTTATCGCTCAAAATCAGGACTTTTGAGCCAGATTTCACCGCTTGATCCGCTTGGTCACATAATTGATCAATGGCAGCTTTTAGCCCATCCGGACCCGCGCTAATCTCAAATAAGGTTGAGAGTTCAGTCGTGGCAAACCCAGAGGTTTTTACCGCATTTAACTCGGCTTCATTCAGAACCGGGGTTTTCAGTTTCAGCAGTTGGGCATAGTCTGGTTTAGCCTCTAACAGATTCCCCCGTTCACCCAATTCCATACTTAAGGACATCACCAGACTTTCCCGCAAGGGATCAATCGGTGGATTGGTTACTTGGGCAAAGCGCTGTTTGAAATAGTCATACAGCAGGCGCGGCTTATCCGAGAGGATGGCTAAGGGAATATCATCCCCCATACAGAAGGTGGGTTCTTTCCCTTGACTCACCATCGGTTCCAGGATCATATCCAAATCCTCAGCCGTATAGCCAAAGGCGGTTTGCTGCTGGAGTAACGCTTTGGCGTCGAGTTGGGGGGTATCGGTAAACCCTTGAGGGGATAAAACCTGACGATGTTGTTTCAGCCAATCGCCGTAGGGTAAGCGTTTGGCAACTCGCTGTTTGATGTCCCAATTTTTGAGAATTTCGTGGTTGGCTAAATCCACAGCAATCATCTGTCCGGGTCCAAGTCTACCCTTTTCCACAATGTCTGCTTCGGGTAAGTCTACGACACCCGCTTCTGATCCGACCACCACATACCCATTCCGGGTGATACTATAACGGGCAGGTCGCAATCCATTCCGGTCTAGGGTTGCACCAACGACTTGACCATCACTAAAGACTAACAGCGCCGGACCATCCCAAGGTTCTTGAACGCCGCTGTAATATTCGTAAAAATCCACAATTTCCGGATGATCCTGCAAATCGGGCTGATTTTTGTAGGCTTCGGGAACCATAATCATCAAGGATTCCAGAGGACTACGACCCGATCGCACGAGTAACTCAAAGATATTATCCAGGGTAGCTGAGTCACTATTATCCGGAGCAACCGTGGGCTTGAGGTCTTCGATGTCGTTCCCCCACACTGGATGTGATAAATCCGCTTCCCGCGCCTTCATCCAGTTAATATTACCCAGCAGGGTATTAATTTCCCCATTATGTCCCAATAACCGCATCGGTTGGGCTAGGGGCCATTTGGGTAGGGTATTGGTGCTAAAACGGCGATGATAGACGGCAAAGGGGCTTTGAAACTCAGGATGTTTTAAGTCCTGATAAAATTCACCCAGTACCGCCGAACGCACCATGCCTTTATAGACAATTGTGCGACTGGAGAGGGAGCAAATATATAAATCATCCGACCAATGAAGCGTACCATCGGCTTCTAAAGCGTTACCAATGCGACGGCGGGTTTTGTAAAGAAGACGTTCCCGATCATCCCCAGCTTGATTGGGGCAGCTAACAATAACTTGCTCAATTTGCGGTTGATTCTCTAAAGCTTGGGGTCCAACCACCGACTCGTTCAGGGGGACGACACGCCAACCCAATACGGTGAAACCGTCTTGTTCAAAGACTCCGCCAACAATATCGCGCACTTTAGTCGCCTTTGTTCCATCTTGGGGTAAAAATATCATACCCACCGCCAACTGATCGGTTGGTGGCATGGTAATTCCTTGTTCCTCAAACCAAGACGTAAACAACCCCCAAGGAATCGTCGTCATCAAGCCAGCGCCATCACCCGAATCTCGGTCAGCGCTACAGCCACCGCGATGTTCTAAACAGGTTAATGCCGAAAGTGCCTGTTCAATCAGTTCATGGCTAGCGACACCTGCGACTGAGGCGATAAAGCCAACACCGCAAGCATCTCGTTCTTCTACTAACCATCGTTGTCCTGGATAGGCTACATCGTCTCGATTCCAGGATTGATGCTGTTGATTTAGGTTGATGCTCCTGTTTGTCATAAAATAGTTCCTGGTGTTATTGGTCATTGGTCACTGGTCATTCGTCGTTAGGGGTAGGGGGGCAAGGGGTATAAACCTTGAAACCCTTGTATTATCGTTAATTATTCTTGCCCACCTTACGGTAACTAGGAATTGATTACCCGTGCGGCAAAATCTCAGTTCTATCTAAGTCGGCTACGTCATCGCCAGTTCCATTGAAAAAGAGAAATAATTGATGTTAATTTGCTCTCTAGTCATGATTGTGTGAGTCATCTCGTGTCCAGTTGGCGTAGTTGTCTTATATTTTTATATATACAGTTGGCAGATGGAGTAGCATCAGCCACTAAACTACAGATCCAGAAGAGTCAGCAACTTTGGTTCTCAAATGAAGCTCTTTAGATGGGGAGATTAATCTTAGCGAAAATACTTGACTCTGGCAATCCCTTATGTCATGAGTTTAGGGTATTAACCGATTAATCAACCTAGCTGCAACCAATTTTATCTGGAGGAGCCGGGAGCCTTGGTGTTTCCTTGCTCACTCTGGAGTAATGCCACATCTTCTAATATGTGGCATAGAATGAATAATGTGGCACAAATAAAGCAGATGAGCGAACTATCCAAATCCGTAGAAGTACATTTGGGTCGTCAGGGGCGGTTAGTCATTCCGGCAGCGTTGCGGCGGTTGTTGGGGTTTGAGGAAGGGGATAAGCTAGTTGCCCGTGAGGAGGCGGGGCGGTTGGTGCTGGAAAAGCCGGAGGCGATTAAGCAACAGTTGAAGGCACGGTTCGCACAAGTACCCACAAATCGCAGTTTGGTCAATGAATTAATCGCTGAACGTCGCCAAGCCGCGAAAAAGGAAGCGAGTGAATGACAGTAGTGTTGGATGCTTCAGCGTTGCTGGCTTATCTGAAGGGTGAGTCGGGAGAAGAGATTGTGGATGGCGTGTTAACCGAGTCAGTGATATCCAGTGTGAACTGGGCGGAAGTCGTGCAGAAGGCGATCGCGGCAGGAGTCGAGGTGGATGGCATGGTGAATGATTTGCAGGCACTGGGGCTGACGGTAGAGCCGTTTACGCTGGAGGATGGGGAAATGGTAGGACGACTGTGGGAGTCAACTCGGCAAACAGGTTTATCTCTGGGAGATCGTGCTTGTTTAAGTCTGGGATGGCGATTGGGAGTTCGAGTTTTGACCTGCGATCGCGCCTGGGCTGCTCTCAATCTGTCTGTCGATGTGCAGGTAATTCGCTGATGAGCTATTCATTTCTATGGGATAGGTGTTGACCTAAGGGAGTCGATAATATTCCTAATATTTGGTTAACTTCTTTAATAAAGTAATCGTTTAAATCAATAAAAGCGGTTTGATTGACCAATTTAATAAACTTCCAAATCATTCCTGTAGTAACGGCACCATAGATAACATCAATGGGAATTTCCATTTGTTGATTGAATCGTTGGGCAGCCACCATTTCAGCAATACATTGTCCTAAACCACTTTTAATATTTTCGTTCTTAGCTTCTACCAGGGTAACGACTGGGGCATAGATTTCATACATTTCGGGGGAAGCCGTGAGAATATAATCACAGTATCCATTGAGTCCAACGGTTGGGTCTACGTTGAAGTCTGTGCCAGAAAAAAAGCCGACTTGGAAGTTGAAGTGCCGCCGGACTTCTAACAAAACAGGAGCAATAATTAATTCAGAACGGGCTTTTTCTGTGTTTATTGCATTAGCAAGGGGTAAAAATTCATGCAGCGTGATTTTGAGGTAATCGCTGGGTTCAAGAGGAGCAATATCCGGAAAAAGGCGACTGGTTTCGTTTATAGTTAGGTTAAAGGTTGTTCTGACTTTGCTGAGGGTCGTAAAATCGCTGTACGCCATATTGATAAGGTTAAGATATAGCATTTGTAAATGAGTTGTAAACCGAGGAGGTCTTTTCTTAGATTACTTAAAAACTCTGTATCTCTTTCCCCTATTGCCTCTTGCCCATTGCCCATTGCCTTTTTACCAGGTTCATGTGTTCACGACCCAAATAAAAACACTATAGTTTGTTTGATATCATCTTGTTCACCAACTATAGCAACTGCCAAGACGGTTAAGACCTCCGGTGGAACTATGTAGCATTTCTCATAGGATGAGTACATAAGCGTGGGCGCAAGCCTTCATCCGTGTCAACTTAAGCTCAACCCCTCACCCCCAGCCCCTCTCCCACGCCGGGGAGAGGGGAGCAAGAAAGGTGTTATATTCCAATTCCCCTTCTCCTGTGCAACAAAAGCGAAGCATCCTCTGTCCTCCCCCCTCTTGTAGGGGGGAACGAGGGGGGTCCGGAGAAGGGGTTAGGGGATGAGGGTGAAATGCTCGCCCTGTATTAGTTTTCTACCTTAAGTTGACACCAATGCAAGCCTTGCCCCCCTACAGTCGGGTGTAATATTAGCACTTGAGTCCGCTATCATAGCGGTTTGTTCCAGACGTTTTAGGCAACGTCTTTACTGTAGCCATTGCCTGTTTTACCAAGGACTTCCGACTAATGTAAATGCACTCCAATAATACGGATGAGTGAGTTCTTTATCTGGTAATTCAGCCAACTGAGGGGGTAAAGGAATGGTAAAATTCGGCGTAATTAGTTGACCCTTTTCAATTCGCACTTCACCCCGAATCATCGCTAACTGTGTTTGTCGTAATGCTTCAGCTTTAATCGGCGCTTGTTTTAAGTAGGAATAAAAGGTGGTCATTAATCCCAATGTCGCTTCATCGCTGACATACCAGAGACTTCCCACGGCAGATTTAACCCCCGCTTGTACGGCTAATCCGGTAAATCCTAACTCCGCCTCCTCATCCCCTAAAGCGGTGCGACAGGCGCTTAATACCATCAGTTCCACCGGGGGGTTATTTAATCCTAGTTCTCGGATTTGGTCAAGGGCTAATTTTGTCTGCCAAAACTGAATATAAGAGTTTTCGGGTTTGCCGGATTTAAACTCACCGTGGGTGGCTAGATGCAGGATGCCAAAGGGGGTTTGATTCCGAGCTGTTTTCAACTGTTGGGGCGTGAATGTAGTATTGAGAAACGATTGACCCTGCCAGAGTTTCTCCGTAATTATTGATAACTCTACCGGAACGGCAGGTAAAGGATTTTGGTCGGTAAATTCGGATGCCCCCATCGCCAAGACTGCCAGATTCTTTATATTCGCATAGCGAGTATCTGTCAAGGAAATACTGGGCATTAAATGAACATTGTATTTCTCCAAAAGAAACTGCTCCCCATCATGCAATATTGCCATGGGTAAGGAACGCAAACCACTATCGACCAGAAGGGAAATAGTATCAATTTGGTGGGTATTTAACTCCGATTCAATGGGAGCAACTAACCATTGATAAAGCTGTTGTGCCGCCGGGAGGTAAGGGCGAGGAATGCGAATATCGGTGACAGCGCGACGTAATTGTTGAGTGGTTTGGAGAACTTTTTCTCGTGTTGCACCGGGTATGGGACGGCGTATGGGTTGCCCTTCAGCGGTGACAATAATTAATTCTAGTTGATCCTGACTGTTGTCGCGTTCACGTTCAGGGGTTTCTAGTTTTTTGTTGAGGTCTAATCCGGGGGTTGGTGTTAGTGAGGGGGCGTTACTGGGAACAAAAACAGCATAGAGTAGTGCGGGTTTCGTTCCCGTTTCTTGTTCAATGCGGCGGAGGATGGCTTGGGATTCGGCTTGGTTGGTCGTTGGAGTATCGGAAAACCCTAAATAATCCTCATACTGACGAGTCAAATATTCCTCAATTTCTGCCACAATATCAAGTTTTAGGTCAGGAATTTGAGCTTGGACTATTGGGGGTGGGTTTTGGGGCAATTGGAGTAGGTTGACGGGATTAATCGTTGGATTGGCAGAGGAGTCATTGATGGGATTGACAGGATTAATTGTTGGATTGACAGATGAGTCATTGATGGGATTGACCGGATTAATTGTTGGATTCGCAGATGAGTCATTGATGGGATTGACGGGATTAATCGGTTGAGGAGTTGATGGGGATTGGGGTTCGGGTTGAGGAGTTAATGGCGGTTGAGTTGGGTTATCTGTGTTGGTTAAATCAAAGGGTGTCAACTGTAAACCGTTAGCGGTAGCGATGACTTGATAGTTGCCCGCAATTGTATTTGCCGTAACCGGATTCTCGGCGATACCTTGAGGATTGGTGAGGACGGTTGTCCCGTTACCCAAACTGCCCGATGCACCACTTGATGGGGCATTGAACGTGATAGGCACACCTGGAATCGGCTGATTAGCAAAGTTCTCTAATACTTGCACAGTCAATGAGTCAGCAAAAGCCGTATTAACGGGTGTACTTTGAGGTGAACCTGTGACATTTAAGGTAAAGCCTTGGGACTCAAATGCACCAATATCAACGAGATCATTAATAATGCGGGTTGCTTCTCGTTGGTCAGTCGTTATACCAGCAGGAATATTAGCATTATTCCCCGCATCTAGGGCGGGGCTACCTGGAACGGGGGCATGGGTTTGAGTTGAGCCGCCATTGTTCGCTAAGGGAGCAAGAACTTGGTTAATGTCGGTGATACCTAAACTGGTAAAGGTGAGGTCACTGCTTGTACCGATAGTACCGTTTGCGCCTGTGGGGTCGCCAATTAGCTTGAGTCGGCGAGAAGCCCCACGCTCTAATCTCTGATTGAGCGTGGGATGAATCGCCAGTATTAGTTTGAAGAACAAACTACCTGTCGCTACTAGGTAGAGAGTTTATATAAAAGCGAATAACTTCTGCCATACTCAACCCTTTTTTTTTATCTGCATAAGCTTTTAACTTATCCCACTCTTCATCGGTGACTCGAATATTTAACCGTTTTTCCATTGACATGTGATACTGTTGGGTAGCACAATAATAAGAGTATAAAGCATCTAAAGCATCTGTTAAAGCAAAATTAAAAGGAGGTGATAAAATTGAAGCGAAGCAAAGACACGTTTAAGCTGAATTGCCAGTATCGAATTGTACCGGATAAGCAACAGGTTTATCAGTTAAACGAATGGCTATACAAGTTGTGCCGGATACACAATTTGATGCTAGAGGAACGGTTTAACTGGTGGGAGTTTAACCGCAACTCAGTCAATGCTTGCCCGATTTTTATCACCCATCTACCAGAACTTAAAGATCAGCCAACCTATTACTCACAGAAACGGGCTACCCATTGGTCAAGGGAAACCTATAAGTACCTATATGAGGGAGTTCATTCGCAGGTAATACAGGAAGCGATTAAGCGAGTGGAGGATACATTTAACCGCTTTATCAAAGGTGATTTAAATGGGAAGCGAAGCGGGAAGCCTCGGTTTAAGTCGGTGCGGAGATACCGGACATTTACGATCCCGCAGTTGAAGCCGGACTGCCTAAGCGTCACTACCAATCCTCATCGGCGTAAAAACGGCGGTACACGGCGCGACATTGCCTATATCAGCTTGCCCAAGGTAGGTCAGGTAAAACTCATCTACCACCGTCCAATCCCAGAAGGGTTCACGATCAAGGCGGCACTGGTGTCACGTCGCGCCGATGGTTGGTATATTTGCTTAACCTTAGAGGATAAATCCGTTCCTAGCCTGAAATCACCAGAGATAGAAGCAACACAAGAGAACTCCCTTGGGTTAGATGTGGGACTAGAGAAGTTCTGGACAGCCTCAGACGGGGAGATTGAGCTAATCCAGCAACACTACCGCAAGTCTGAGTCAAAGTTGGTAAAGTTGGCTAACCGCAAAGATAAGAAACCTCACAAATCGGCTCAGGCAAGGAAGCTGGCGAAAAAGATATCCAAGCACCACCAGAGGCTACAACGGAAGCGGAAGCAATTCCATTATGAGTCGGCGACAAAACTGGTGAGCCGAGATGAACAGGTGTTCTTTGTCGAGGACATTAAACCGGGAAATTTGTCCCGTAAAAACAAACCTAAACAGGATGAAAATGGAAAATATATACCCAATGGACAAAGTGCTAAATCAGGTTTAAACAAATCAATTAATGACGCTGGCTGGGGTCAATTCCTATCAATTATCGCTTACAAAGCTGCGAAAGCTGGTAAGTCTGTGGTGAAGGTTAAACCCCACAATACAAGCCAGATATGCTCTTGTTGTAATCGCCTAGTTGAAAAAGATTTATCAGTACGAATTCACCACTGTTTATGTGGATTAATTCTAGATAGAGATTGGAACGCGGCGATTAACATAAAGAGAGTGGGGCTGGGCATATTCCCCACTATAAAACGCCGGAAGCGTCGTTCTAAAGCGGCGACAAAGGAAGCCTACACCGTACCCCTAGGGTCGGTGTAAGAGGATGTCACAGTCAACTTGTGTACCCCCCGTAATCGTGTAGGTGTTGCCCTCCTGTTGAACAATCGTACCCGTGTCATCAGCGGCTGGCGTGATAGATTGGGCAAGGGTTTGGGGCGCAAGGGGAATTAAGCCCAGCAGGGGTAGCAGGGCAATAGCAATGTTGCGGCGATCTACCATGAGGTTTGGGGAACCTTTATATCAGAGGGGAATTCCTATTATTCTCTCACAAGAGTAGGATATTTGGGAGATTCAGGAGTGCGATCGCGCAACTCGCCTCCAATTTTACCCAAAAAAGGCTCTTCCGTAGTTAGTGTGCTAAATTGTTAGTTTGATTTGCCAGAATATTGGATAGCTAAAATCCTGCCCCACTTCCTTGTCCCCGTTCCTACTGACCAAAGTTGTGCGATCGCGAATTATTCTATAGCTACAGGCACACACATTTTTCCACAGTAAAACTATACCATAAAACGTTATTTTTGCAGCGCCTTTTGAAAAGTTTTAATAGCATCCACATGATTCACCATATTGATGCAACGTAATAACAAATCCAGATCAATCCCTTTAACTTCCTCGCTACTCTTAATCTGTTCATAATGAAGTGTCTTCCCCTCTCCTCGCAGGTGATAAAGCTCTAACACCCCATCTTCCCAAAACCACACTTCCTTGATCTTCAGCCGCTTATAGATCTCCAACTTGTTGATACCGCCACTGGTAAACACCACCTCAATCACTAGATCGGGATTGGTTCGACCCGGAGCCAGTTTATAGGATTTATCGGCTTCTCGCTTGACGGCGACTCCTTCACTTTCCAACGTCATCGAGCCAGTTGGAGTAAAGTCAAATCCTGCCATCAACAGGTAAAGCTCCAACAATGCACCAATTCTTTCCTTAACGGTTTCGTGGGGTTCTCCGGGCATTCGTCGTATCTCCAAAACTCCATCTAAAAAAGAAAGTCGATATCCTGGGCGGTCTAACAATTGCTCAACGGCTTTGAACTCTCTCCAGGTCATTCCTTCAAACAAAAGGGGGGATTCCTTTTTGGGTGTTGTGATCGTGGCTAGGGTCATTTGAGTCTCCCGTTTTTTTCGATTATATATCAACTCAAAATTGGACAGGTTTACCACCCACCCTTTCTTTTAAAGTCAATGACTCTTTTAACTTGAAAGCCAAGGTTAACTGGAACTTTTGAGCCTAGATTGCTGTCAACAGCAAAACAGCCGATGTAGAGTTTAGCCTGAATTGTTAAACTAATTTTTTGAATAGACCTACAATACAGGAATTAGTTTATCGGTATGGTTAAATGTTAATTCATCTCACACCAAAGCCAAGATTATGACCAAAGGGTTCTCACGGAATAAAGCCAAAATTGTGATAGGATTCTTAGTAATTTGTGCTTCATGCCTAGGTTTAACCGCTAAACGTGTTAGTTGTGCGGAATCCCTAGTAATAGAGAGTCTAACCATGGGGGAAATTTTGCAACGTTTAGTTGTTCAGTCTACCCTTGAACTCGATCGCGAATGGGTAGAAGCTGAAGCCGTGACTCCCTCTGCTTCTCCCTCACCTCAGACTCAGATTTTAGCTCGAACCCCAACTCAAGTCGTTGGCGGGGGGACAAAACTCTCCTTAAATGGTCGCATACTACCTCTTGCCTGGAAACAGTGGCAAGTTGGGGGAGTCATACGCACGGGTATCAGTGATGTGGGAGTCCAACAACTCTTTGGACTGGAATTGTTGAGTACCCGCAATTGGACGCGACAACCGGTGCAGTGGTTTTCTAATCCCCTAAGTACGCCTCTCGTTTTCGTGGCTCACCATCGTGATGCTTATCGCTATTTAGATATTACAGAGTTTGCCCAACAGGTGGGATGGCAATTTCAAGCCCAAGGAGATACATTAGCTCTAACGTCTGCACCCGCACGATTAGACAGTATCCGGGAAGAGGCACACCTGTGGGGGTTTAGGATTATTCTTGATTTAGATCATCCCACACCTTGGCAAGTGAGCAGAAGCCCCGGTGAAGGGGTGATTATATTAGACGCGATCGCGAATCCATCCCTGATTGAACAGTTTACCCCCCTAGAGCCTGTGGAAGAGGAGGAAGAGGAGGAAGTTGAGGGAGATAGGGAAGATGAGGAAGATGAGGGAGATGGGGGAGATGAGGGAGATGGGGGAGATGAGGGAGATGAGGGAGATGGGGGAGATGAGGGAGATGAGGGAGATGATGTAGCCTTAGAGAATCAACCTGTCATCCGACTTGAAACCAATCAAACCCAAACCACTATCGGGGTTTCGATTCCAGATGGTCTACAGTTACACGTTTTCAGCTTACCCAACCCCAATCGCTTAGTCATCGAACTTCGACCCAATGCCATGGTGGAAAAAGATATTCTGTGGGCACCAGGTATCTGGTGGCGTCAGCGGACTGTGACTCTGGGTGATACTCGATTTCCTGTGGTGTGGCTAGAGGTTGATCCCAAAAATCCGCAAGTCAATCTGAAACCGATGTGGAGTAATCCCACGACTCAAGTGGGAACCGCCCCCCTGATTAAAACAGCGCAGTTGTGGAACGCTTCAGCAGCGATTAATGGTGGCTTCTTTAACCGCAATAATCAACTGCCCTTAGGTGCGATCCGCCGGGATGGATATTGGTATTCTGGACCGATTCTCAACCGAGGTGCGATCGCGTGGACAGATCAGCATCAATTTAAATTTGGACGCCTTAGCCTCCAGGAAACGTTAATTACCGCTAATGGAGAACGTTTTCCGAGTCTATTTCTGAATAGCGGTTATGTGCAAGCTGGGATGTCTCGCTATACCCCAGCTTGGGGCGTAACCTATACCCCTTTAACCGATAATGAAGTGATTTGGGTTGTGCAGAATAACCAGATTACTGCTCAATTACCCGGAGGAGTCGCTGGAGAGGAATCCTTTGTGATTCCAGTTAATGGTTATTTGCTTACCAACCGAGGGCATGATCCCAATGCGATCGCTAAGTCACTCACCATTGGCACAACAGTTCAGATTGAACAGAAAACGTTGCCAGTTGAGTTTAACAATTATCCCAATATCCTTGGTGCTGGTCCCTTGTTACTGCAAAATCGCCAAATTGTCTTAGATGCCAAAGCCGAAAACTTTAGTAATGCCTTTGCCCAACAATCTGCCATTCGGAGTGCGATCGGAATCACAGCAAATGGCACACTAATTATTGCGGCTATGCACAATCGTGTCGGTGGCAGGGGACCCAACTTGACGGAAACGGCACAGTTGATGCAACAACTGGGAGCCGTTGATGCGCTCAATCTCGATGGTGGCAGTTCTACTGGACTCTATTTGGGGGGTCATCTTCTAGATCGTTCTCCTCATACAGCCGCCCGGGTTCACAATGGTTTAGGGCTTTTCCGACCTTATAAGTAAGTGGGTGGACACAATAAAAGAAGAGTGGTGGAGGTCGTTATTTTTCATTTGTCCTTAGTCCTTTGTAAGGGTTTGAGGATACTTTACAAAACTTAATGAATTACCTTTTCTTTTGTCCGACTCTTTTCTTAAAGTTTTGATAAAGCTCAAGCCTCTAAATGTAAAGACTTCCGACAATTTTACGAATCCACTCCCTACTGTATTCAAAATCTTAACTGAATTTGCTAATGTTGATTGTGGTTAGGTTTTGCGTTGTTGAGAACCTGGCAATAGCTAAAAATTCAATAAAACGTTTTTACGTGCGATTAACGCAGGCGCGGAAGTCCTCACCCTCAACGATAGTAGGGTGAGGATGGACAGCGGAAAATTGAGGAACGAAATTTTCAAATTACAATTAACTTTTGGCGCTATAATAACAGTAACCCTCCTAGGTCTACATGGTAATGCATGGGCTAAAGATGGCATGGGCTAGGTGTGATAGAGATGTAGTCCTTGCGCGTTAATGAACTCGACCACCGTTCGCTTTATAGCGTCCAGAAAAGAATAGCGCAAGATGCCTAATGGCATTATTCGGTTAGTACAGACGCTTCAAAAGCGCGTCTCTACAACCGCAAACCGCTATCATCCAAGCGGACTAACAAAATATAACTGTCTGCGGAAGGCGGACAACTGCCTGTGGACGCTGAGTAAGACCAATAGAGGGCAACCTTTAGAGGCATCGGCGGATGAAGCGGGAAATCCTAAAGACGAATAAGACCGTCCTTGTTTAGCTAAGTTGGAAGCCCTAACTTCAGCGAAGCAAGTTAGGGTACTTCACTGTCGTAACTATTTTCAGGAGAAAGACTATGGTTCAGCAAGCAGTTCCTCAAGATTCGGCGATCACCCTACCCAGATCGTTGACTGCCGAAGGCGCTGCCGCTACAGAACTAAGACCTTGGGGTTCATTTACTGTTCTGGAAGAGGGGCGAGGATACAAAATTAAGCGTATTGAGGTGAAGCCGGGTCATCGCCTCAGTCTGCAAATGCACTACCATCGTAGTGAACACTGGATTGTTGTCAGTGGCATGGCGAAGGTTATTTGCGGGGATAAGGAATTATTGATTCATCAAAATCAGTCCAGCTACGTTCCTCAAGGACATGCTCATCGCCTAGAAAATCCGGGTGTCATTCCGCTGGTATTAATTGAAGTACAGAATGGCGAGTATCTTGGCGAAGATGACATTATTCGCTATGAAGATGACTACGCCCGCAGCGAGTCCACCTGACGATAGGTTGGATTATCTGAAGTAGCTAGTACGGCTTACCTGTGCTTTACTAGCTTGACGCCAAATTTGCTCCTCCCTAATACTAGGGGAGGAAATTTTTTTGCCCCGGGTGACGAAAGTTCTCATCGTCATCAATAGAAGGAGTTTTCGAGAATTGCCTGTCAAGATGATTTCTGACAGAAAGCCGGATCTGTGAACGAAGAATCCCCGCACTTTTAAGGCGGGGAGTGTCAACCAGGACAAAACCAATGATTACACTGAGTCAAGCGGCAACCGATGAAATTAGACGCCTGCAAACCAAGCGCCAGCAACAGCAAGCTCGATTACGCTTAGGTGTGAAGCCAGGAGGATGTGCCGATTTATACTATATTCTGGAGTTTGATGATGCCGTCAGAGCGAGCGATCGCGTCTATGACTATCAAGGCGTCGCTGTTGTCGTGGATGAGGCAAGCATCAAGCATTTAACTACCCTCACCTTGGATTATTCCGAAGATCTCATGGGCGGTGGGTTTCGCTTTTATAATCCCAATGCCATTGAAACCTGTGGCTGTGGTAACTCGTTTCGAGTTAAGACGTGAGGAATGATCCTAGGTTTAAGGAGTAATTAAAGCACAAAGGACGTAGCTGGCTTCTTTTCGGGAGCGAGTATGACCAAGGACAAAAGACCAAAAAATTGACATTGTTGCCTAAAAGTCAGTACAATCAGAATTTGTCAATACTTACAAACGATTCAAGGAATTTCACGCGCCTTAACTCATGCCCACTATCCAGCAGCTTATTCGTAGCGAACGTGCCAAAATTAAGGCGAAAACCAAATCGCCTGCACTGAAACAATGTCCACAACGGCGGGGTGTTTGCACCCGCGTCTACACGACAACCCCCAAGAAACCGAACTCAGCCCTGCGGAAAGTGGCAAGGGTACGTCTGACCTCGGGTTTTGAAGTGACGGCGTATATTCCAGGGATTGGTCATAACCTTCAAGAACACTCAGTCGTCATGATTAGAGGAGGACGGGTTAAAGATTTACCCGGAGTTCGATATCACATTATTCGAGGAACTCTAGATACGGCGGGTGTGAAAGATCGCAAGCAGGGTCGTTCCAAGTACGGAACCAAGCGTCCTAAGTAAACCAACAGAGCTTTTCTAAATCTGCCAAAACCCTGCTAGACTTACCCATAGCGGTTTATTTTGGGTAAGTTGATCAGGAAAATAGGGAGATGAAGTGGCTTGCTTTTTTCAAGCAAGTCCTAAAGACTGGAGAAAAAATAATCAGTTCCAGCACAAATAGTTAAATTTGCCGTGTATGTATTTTGTAAAGGTTTACTATGTCTCGTCGTACAGTTGTTAAAAAGCGCCCAGTCCCCCCTGACCCGGTTTATAACAGCCGTCTGCTTAGTATGATGATGCGCCGGATTATGCATCATGGGAAAAAATCAGTAGCATCTCGGATTATCTATGACGCCTTCAAAATTATTGAAGAACGCACCGGAAAGGAACCGCTAGAGGTATTTGAAGAAGCGGTACGGAATGTCACTCCCTTAGTAGAAGTGAAAGCCCGTCGGGTTGGAGGGGCAACCTATCAAGTTCCCATGGAAGTCCGCTCAGAACGCGGAATAACATTAGCCATGCGCTGGCTGATCCAGTTTTCCCGAAGTCGTCCAGGGAGAAGTATGGCGAGTAAATTCGCAAATGAGTTGATGGATGCGGCAAATGAAACGGGGAATGCCATTCGTAAGCGGGAAGAAACCCATCGGATGGCAGATGCCAATAAAGCGTTTGCTCATTATCGGTACTAATTCAGTAAGCTGGTGACTGACAGGCAGAAGGAGGCTAAGGTTTAATTCGGCGTTCCGTGAGGAATAAAGTCGCTGGCTGACTTTTTGAGGAACAAGTAGGACAAATCCCTAAAAAGTTAAACAAAGTATAGAATTGTAAAGAGATAGTAACGCAACGTGTAAACTTGCGGCACAGACGAAGGAGGTAGCTGTGGCACGTACCATCCCGCTTGAGAAAATACGCAATATCGGGATTGCCGCCCACATTGATGCGGGCAAGACAACAACAACAGAACGGATTCTGTTTTACTCAGGAATCGTTCATAAACTAGGCGAAGTCCATGAAGGGACAGCCGTGACCGACTGGATGGAGCAAGAGCGGGAACGGGGAATTACAATTACTGCTGCTGCCATCAGCACGAACTGGCTGGATCACCGGATTAACATCATTGATACACCGGGTCACGTAGACTTCACGATTGAAGTTGAGCGTTCGATGCGGGTTTTAGATGGTGTAATTGCTGTGTTCTGCTCAGTGGGAGGTGTCCAGCCCCAATCGGAAACCGTGTGGCGTCAAGCTGATCGCTACCGGGTGCCGAGGATTGCCTTTGTCAACAAGATGGATCGCACGGGTGCTAACTTTTTCAAAGTATACGATCAACTCCGCGATCGGCTGCGTACCAATGCGGTTGCGATCCAAATTCCCATCGGCAGTGAAAGTGATTTCCACGGGATTGTCGATCTTGTGCAAATGCGTGCCCGGATTTATACCAATGACCTGGGTACGGATATGCAAGACACCGAAATCCCCGAAGAGGTTCAAGAACTAGCCCAAGAGTACCGAGTCAAGCTGATCGAAGCTGTAGCTGAGACCGATGAAGCGCTCTTAGAAAAATATCTGGCAGAAGAAGAACTCACCGAAGAGGAAATTCGTTCTGCCCTGCGTAAAGGTACAATTGTCGGTACGATTGTGCCGGTGCTGTGTGGTTCAGCCTTCAAAAATAGAGGAGTACAGTTACTCCTTGATGGAGTGGTAGACTATCTACCCTCTCCGGCGGAAGTTCCGCCAATTCAGGGACTATTGCCAGATGGGACACCGGACAAGCGACCAGCAGATGATGAAGTTCCCCTATCGGCGCTGGCATTTAAAATTATGTCAGACCCTTATGGTCGCTTAACCTTCATGCGGGTCTACTCAGGCATCCTGAAAAAAGGCAGCTACATTCTTAATTCCACCAAAGATCAGAAGGAGCGGATCTCCCGGCTGATTATTTTGAAATCCAACGAACGCATTGAGGTCGATGAGCTACGAGCTGGCGATCTCGGTGCAGCAATTGGTCTCAAACAAACAACAACGGGTGATACAATTTGTGGCGAAGAAGCCCCGATTATTTTGGAATCGCTTTATATTCCAGAGCCGGTGATTTCGGTAGCCGTAGAACCCAAAACCAAGCAGGATATGGAGAAGCTTTCCAAAGCACTCCAAGCCTTATCGGAAGAAGATCCGACATTCCGGGTCAGTATTGACCCAGAAACCAATCAAACCGTGATTGCGGGAATGGGTGAACTTCATCTGGAAATTCTGGTTGATCGGATGCTGCGGGAGTTCCGAGTTGAAGCGAATGTGGGTGCCCCTCAGGTGGCTTACCGAGAAACCATTCGCAAATCCGTGCAAGCTGAAGGTAAGTTCATCCGCCAAAGTGGCGGTAAAGGTCAGTACGGTCATGTCGTCATTGAATTGGAGCCAGGTGAAACCGGTAGTGGGTTTGAATTTGTCTCCAAGATTGTTGGTGGTTCCGTACCGAGAGAATTTATTTCCCCGGCTGAGCAGGGTATGAAAGAAGCCTGCGAATCGGGTATCCTAGCTGGGTATCCCCTCATTGATGTCAAAGCCACATTAGTTGATGGTTCGTATCACGATGTTGATTCTTCGGAAATGGCGTTCAAAATTGCTGGTTCGATGGCAATTAAAAACGGCGTAACGAAGGCGGCACCCGTGTTACTCGAGCCTATGATGAAAGTGGAAGTTGAAGTGCCTGAAGACTTTCTCGGAGATGTCATGGGCGATCTCAACTCCCGCCGTGGTCAAATTGAAGGGATGGGGACCGAAGAAGGTCTAGCCAAAGTTTCGGCTAAAGTTCCATTAGCCGAAATGTTTGGTTATGCTACGGATATACGGTCAAAAACCCAAGGTCGAGGTATCTTCTCAATGGAGTTTAGCAACTATGATGAAGTGCCTCGTAACGTGGCTGAAGCTATCATTGCTAAGAGCAAAGGGAACGCATAACTAAGAAAAGGAAAACGTAATTCATGGCACGCTCAAAGTTTGAAAGGACTAAACCCCACGTCAACATTGGCACAATTGGTCACGTAGACCACGGCAAAACAACGTTGACGGCTGCCATTACCATGACTCTGGCTTCATCAGGTCAAGCAACCGCCAAGAAGTACGAAGAAATCGATGCGGCACCAGAGGAAAAGGCGCGGGGGATTACCATTAACACCGCTCACGTTGAGTATGAAACGGCGAATCGCCACTACGCTCACGTTGATTGCCCAGGACACGCTGACTACGTGAAAAACATGATCACGGGTGCGGCTCAAATGGATGGCGCGATCCTGGTGGTTTCCGCCGCTGACGGTCCGATGCCGCAAACACGGGAACATATCCTCCTTGCCAAGCAGGTAGGCGTCCCCAACTTAGTCGTCTTTTTGAATAAGAAAGACATGGTGGACGACGAAGAATTACTGGAATTGGTGGAACTGGAAGTCCGCGAACTCCTCAGTGATTATGAATTTGATGGAGATAATATTCCCATCGTGGCAGGCTCGGCGTTAAAGGCGCTTGACTCTCTTACCTCTAACCCAAGCATTAAGAAGGGTGATGATGAGTGGGTTGATCAGATCTATGCGTTAATGGATGAGGTCGATGCTTACATTCCTACCCCAGAACGGGATGTGGATAAGCCCTTCCTGATGGCAGTTGAAGATGTCTTCACCATCACTGGTCGGGGTACAGTCGCCACGGGGCGGATCGAGCGCGGTAAAGTCAAAATTGGCGACGAAGTTGAGCTAGTTGGACTCCGGGATACGGTCAAGAAAACCGTCACTGGCATTGAGATGTTTAAGAAGAGTCTTGATGAAGGGATGGCGGGTGACAATGCCGGAATTCTGCTCCGAGGTGTTGAGAAGAAAGATATTGAGCGGGGAATGGTAATTGCCAAGCCCGGTTCTATCACTCCTCATACTCAGTTTGAGTCGGAAGTCTATGTCCTCAAAAAAGAAGAAGGAGGACGTCATACTCCGTTCTTTTCCGGTTATCGCCCTCAGTTCTACGTTCGTACCACCGATGTGACGGGAACAATCAGTTCCTACACCGCTGATGATGGTACCAATGTGGAAATGGTTATGCCCGGAGACCGAGTAAAAATGACCGTGGAGTTAATCAACCCGATCGCGATTGAACAAGGAATGCGCTTTGCCATTCGTGAAGGTGGTCGCACCATCGGTGCAGGTGTTGTCTCCAAAATCCTCAAGTAGCACTGTTCTCACTCCAAAGAGTAGGAGCAGAGAAGCTGATGCTTTTCTCTGCTCCTTATTCTCTGTGTTGGCAAAACGTTATGAATTCTGAGTGTTGAGTTCTGAGTTCGGGAACATTCATTCAACACTCAACACTTAAAACTCCTAATTATTTCAGAACCTAGACAACTCAAAAAAATGGCAACGATTCAGCAGCAAAAAATTCGGATTCGTCTTAAAGCATTTGATCGGCGATTACTAGACACTTCATGCGAGAAGATTGTGGATACAGCAAATCGCACCAATGCTGCCGCCGTCGGTCCAATTCCCTTACCGACCAAACGTCGTATTTATTGTGTCTTGCGATCGCCCCACGTTGATAAAGATTCGCGGGAACATTTTGAAACCCGTACTCATCGGCGACTTATTGACATTTATCAGCCATCGTCCAAAACCATTGACGCCCTGATGAAACTGGATTTACCGGCTGGTGTGGATATTGAAGTGAAGTTATAGGGTGGAAGATGAGAAGGGTAGGAGGGTAGAAGGGTAATGCTCTTGCCTAAATCAGTACAGGTAATAGACATGCCATAAAACCGGACAAGATATGAGTTAGTACAGCTTTAACGGATTTTGTGGCTTCTTGTCCCAAAAAAATCCGTTAAAGTAGGTAAAGAAGCGCAGTTACCCTTTTCACCAAGGCACAATGGCATCCTCTTCCTCAATTGCTGTTAGAGAACTTCCTTTGTTTCCACTGCCAGAAGTGGTTCTATTTCCGGGACGTCCTCTGCCCCTCCATATCTTTGAATTTCGCTATCGTATGCTGATGAACACGATTTTGGAGAGCGATCGGCGTTTTGGGGTATTAATGTGGGACCCGGTGCAAGGTCAACCCGCCGCCGTTGGCTGCTGCGCTGAAATTATACATTTCCAGCGTCTGCCTGATGATCGGATGAAAGTCTTAACCCTGGGTCAGCAACGATTTCGGGTTTTAGAATACGTCCGAGAAAAACCCTATCGTGTCGGATTGGTGGAATGGATAGAGGATCAACCCTCTCAAAAAGACTTAAAAGAAATTTCCACATCCGTTGAGCAATTGCTGCGAGATGTTGTCCATCTTTCTGCCAAGCTGACGGATCAGAAAATCGAGCTGCCCGAAGACTTGCCAGATCTGCCCTTAGAACTATCGTATTGGGTAGCGGGCAATCTTTACGGCGTCGCCTCCGAACAACAAGCGTTGTTAGAAATGCAGGATACAGCAGCCCGTTTGGAACGCGAAGCGGAAATACTTACCTCCACGCGCAATCATTTGGCTGCCCGTACAGTCCTTAAAGATGCATTTAATTAAGCTTAATTCTCAATCAGCGCAGTTGAATTAATGGGTATGACGCTGTAGCTGCCAAAAATTTTCAGAATTTCTGTATGAGAGGCAGCTTCTGAGAGTGCCTCTTGCACCAACGGTGTAGAGGCATCGGCTTCTAAATCAATAAAGAAAAGATACTCACCCAGCGATCGCTTCGTCGGGCGAGACTCAATCCGACTCAGGTTAATCTCTCGCTGGGCAAAGGCTTGCAGAGGTTTAACTAAGGCTCCCGGTACATTGGCGGGCGTGCTAAAAGCCAGGGAGGTATGACTACCCCCAGGAGACGATTGCTGACCCACAATCCAAAAACGAGTACAGTTGTCTGGATAATCATTGATAGCCGCCGCCAGGATCGGTAATTGATAAAGCATCGCCGCCCGTTGAGACGCGATCGCACCTGCCGTATAGTCAGTATCCAGATGCTGTAAGGCTTCTGTGGTTGAGTTTGTGGGTACGAGTTGTACCGAGGGTAGACTGTTTTCTAGCCACCCTTGACATTGGGCTAAGGCTTGAGGATGAGAATAAACTGTTTGGATTGCCTGAAGACGAGATGCCCGTGATAACAGGGCATGTTGGATTGGCAAAACCAATGCCTGTTGAATTTGTAGTTGATCCAGTTGCCACAGCGTATCCAACGTAATCGTGACACTGCCTTCAATGGAATTTTCCACAGGCACTACCGCCAAATCCGCTTGCCCTTTGGCGACGGCGTGCAGAGTTTGGGCAATGCTGGGATAAGGACATAACCAAGGTTTTGAATCACTTTCACGGGTAAGAGTGCGACAGTAAGCTAATGCTGCCGCTTCCGCGTAAGTCCCTGGTGGTCCAAGATGGGCAATTGAAATTGACATAAACTGCGCTTTAGTTTATAATTTATAACTTTATTTGTACTCAGTAATGAGATTTAATAATTTCTGTCCTTAGGACTAAACCTTTGCTTTGATCGAGGCACTGAAAGTCTTCTATAGGAAGATAACGGTTGGCGAGCATAATTTCTACAATCGGAGTAAGGATTAAGTTACATGCAGTGGTCTCATCTACGAGACTCGCTCATCCCCCTAACCTTAAAAAATTCCCCCCAGTTATGTAAATAAACTTTAATTAAAGTAAGATTAACTTTAAGAAACTTAGACAAAACCCAACGTTGCTCTCACCCTATGACCAGCCAGTTTACTGCATCGCAATCCGTAGAAATTACTGTACCCGCACAACCTGCCCCCATTCAGCACTATTTACGTCAACCTCAGCGGTTGGTACACGCGATCGCTGATCCGAATCTGATCGAGCAACTGAGTCGAGAACAGTTTCGCCTGAAGATGCGTCCATTGCAGTTTCTGTCGTTAACCTTTCAACCGCGAGTCATTCTCAAAGTTTGGGCAGATGGTGAGGGTACAGTTCATCTGCGATCGGTAGATTGTGATATTCCTGGATTGGACTACATCAATCAACGCTTTACCCTGGAGGTCAAAGGAAAACTCTATCCTGATCAACAGCAAAACACCACTCGGCTCAAAGGTAAGGCTGATTTAAAGGTGCGGGTGGATATTCCCTTTCCTCTATCGATGACACCCCAACCCATTATTGAAACAACCGGAAATGGATTACTCAAAAGTGTGTTGCTGCGAATTAAGAATAAACTAATGCATCAACTGCTATCAGATTATCGCCAATGGGCTAACGCGGATCGCCCAACCCTGGCTCAATCTAAATCTCAACACCTTGCACCAGTCGATAATCCCAGCATCTAAGTATTGTGCCGAGGGGAGGGAACAGGGAACAGGGAAAGTGGGGAAGCGGGGGTTGATGATTAGAGCCTGATTCACAGGCAATTTCTAGATATTTCCGGAAAAATACCTGAGATTTATTTTTCCTCTAGACAAAAACTTATGGTTGTATGATAAAAGGGTCACATTTTCTGGGTGTCAATGTTATTAGGATTCAAAACTGAGCTAAGGCTGAATAATCAGCAGAGGACACTGTTAGCCAAACACGCGGGTACAGCCCGTCACGCCTGGAATTGGGGACTGGGATTAACTAAGCAGATATTAGACCATAACCGGGATAACCCAGAAGACAAGATTAAGTTTCCCACTGGTATTGACCTCCATAAATGGTTGGTAGCGTTGGTTAAACCCGTTTGCCCCTGGTACTACCAGGTGAGTAAATGTGCTCCTCAATATGCGCTCAGGCAATTGGTTGAGGCTTGGAGACGGGCATTTAAGAAGACAAGTAAACCCCCACGGTTTAAACGCAAGGGACGGGGCGATAGCTTTACCCTGGATGGGGCAATCAAAGTCGAACATAATCGGGTGAGAGTCCCGGTCATTGGTTGGCTGAGAACTTATGAGCAATTACCTGATGCATCTCAACCCAAATCCGTAACCATTTCCAAAACGGCTGCTCGCTGGTTTATCAGTTTTAAGTTGGAGATTGAGCCGTTCAACACCCATAAACCTTACCCCGTTGTCGGAGTGGATTTAGGCGTAAAAGCATTGGCTCTCTTGTCTACGGGGGTTGTGGTGGAAGGTGCGAAAGCTTACCGGAAGTATGAGAGGAAGCTCTCTCGTATGCAATGGCTCAACCGTCATAAAGTCAAAGGCTCGAACAACTTCAAGAAAGCTCAAATCAAGATAGCCCGTCTGCACCGGAAAATAGCTAACATCCGCAAAGACACATTGCATAAACTCACCACCTATTTAGCCAAAAACCACAGCCGAATAGGGATAGAGAACCTCAATGTGTCTGGCATGATGGCTAATCACAAGCTGGCTAAAGCAATAGGCGACATGGGCTTTTTTGAGTTTAAACGCCAGCTAGAGTACAAGTGCCAATTGTACGGGTCAACCTTAATCGTGGTTGAGAGATGGTATCCCTCAACCAAAACCTGCTCAAGATGCCACACCGTCAAAGACTCAATGCCCCTATCTGAGAGGGTTTTCCGGTGTGACAACTGCGGGCTGGAAATTGATCGCGATTTCAACGCCTCCATTAATTTGGAGATAGCCGCTAGTTAAGTGGTGGTAGCCTGTGGACTGGACAAGTGCCGACACGACCAGAATGAAGCAGGAAGTAAACAGCAGACTTTATCGGATATTGGTAGATTTGTGTAAGTTTTACGTAACGGAAGAACAATTCAATTACAGCTCACTGCGAGCATTATTGACAGTAGGGTATTGTGTAGGGGCGGGTTTTACTATTATCGTTTTTTACCCAACCCGGATGTAACTAAACCCGCCCTGACCCAGTGCAAAAATTCACAAGAGAACTCCCTTCCTTGCCCCTCTGCCCCTCTGCCCTCTGCCCCTCTGCTCCTCCGCTCCTCTGCACCCCATCTTCCTCATCCCCCATCCCTCAGTTGACAAGGACGAAACGAACGGCGATGCTGTGGCGAAGGACCCAACTCTTTGAGGGCTAAACGATGTCGTTCGGTTCCGTACCCCTTATTAGCGGCTAAGTCATAATCGGGATACTTCGTCGCTAAACGTCCAATTAAATCATCGCGCCAGACTTTTGCCACAATGCTAGCCGCCGCAATTTCCAGCGATCGCTGATCTCCTTTAATCAGGCTTTTTTGGGGTACAGGTAAACCTACCAATGCCTGTCTCCCATCAATCAAACATAAATCAGGCTGCACTTTTAACTTAAGCACAGCCCGTTTCATTGCCAACAGAGAGGCTTGTAAGATATTAATTTGGTCGATTTCAGTACTGGTGGCATAACCAATACTCCAATCGACGGCTAACTCTTGAATCTCTTGCGCCAATTTTTGGCGTCGTAGACGAGTTAATTGTTTACTATCTTTCATTCCAGAACCAGCCAAATTGGGCAGCGTTGATGCAGGTAAAATAACCGCTGCAGCCACAACAGGACCAAATAAAGCACCACGCCCAACTTCATCCACTCCGGCGACCAATTTGCGATCGCCCGATAGTTCCGGTAGTTGACAATAGTTAGCTGAATTTTCCATTTTCATGGATTCAAGAGAGTCAACTTAAGGTAAAAACCAGTACTGGCAAGCCTTGAGGCTATGTATCCGTACTATTGGGCTGTTCTTGCTCCCCTCTCCCCTGCAAAAAAAGCGAAGCATCCTCTGTCATCCCCCCTGCAAAAAAAGCGAAGCATCCTCTGTCATCCCCCCTCTTGTAGGGGGGAACGAGGGGGGTAGGGGGGAACGAGGGGGGTAGGGGGGAACGAGGGGAGTCGGGAGAGGGGCTAGGGGTGAAGGCTGGCTTGGGGAGTGATACCAAATCCGCTTTTGAAACCCCTTTATCCCTCACTCATTCTCCATTGCTGAAGAACGGCGGCGACGACGACGAATCAAAGGCGGTTTCGTTTCCGATTCGCTGGTTGAGCTTGAATCATCCGATGATTCTAAATCAACATCAACGGCTTTTCCAGAAGAAGTAACCAGTACCTTGTCTGAACTCTCTTCTGAGTCTGACTCCTCTGATGGGTGAGACGTATCCTCCCATGAATCGTCAGTAGTGTCATTGTCAGGGATGTCATTGTCAGGGATGTCATTGTCAGAAGAATCCGATTCAGCTTCTCCAGGAAGCACCACCGAAACCATAACTGATCGGGGATTTCTAATCTCCTTATCTAACCGCACTAATGGTGAAATGCCCATCAAGGCATAAACATCCTGTTCTTCCGGCGTCATCTCAACCTGAATAACTTCCGGCGGTTCCATTTCTACCACCGACCGAATGAGCTGGGGTTTGCCCACTCGTTCACTGGAGTCTGACACGATGGGACGTTCAACAGATGTAGTATCGCGCCTCATCCCCTCTACGTCTTCACTCACATCAGAGGAACGTTGGGACAGAGTTATTGGGCGAACATTGCTCTTGGCTACAGGTTCATCCTTAGAGATTACATCCTCCAAGCGGCGACGGCGACGGCGGCGATTAGTGCCATCAGGGATTCCCCGTTCTTGATAACTCGGATGATTGAGTTCCAGTTCATCCGGTTCATTAAAGCCAGGGATATCCAGGGGTTCTGGAAGATCAGGGGTTTCTGGGATGTCAACGCGAGAAATAGGCTCTGGCTCTTGCTGCACTTGAGGTTCTGGCTCACCGGGAAGATGCACCAGATGTCCCAATCCACCACAGCTTGGACAAGTGCGACCAAATAATTCGTAAATATTTTGACCTTGGCGCTTGCGGGTGAGTTCGACTAACCCCAGTTCTGACAATTGGGCGATTTGGGGTCTGGCTTTGTCCATTTTCAACGCTTTGTTGAAATGTTCCAGAACTTGTAATTGGTCACGCCGCGAGTCCATATCGATAAAGTCCACGATGATTACGCCAGCAATATTACGTAGGCGCAATTGGCGGGCGATTTCCGTCGCGGCTTCACAGTTAGTCCAGAGGACGGTTTCTCGCGCCGTGGCGGAACGGGTAAAGGAACCGGAGTTCACGTCAATAACGGTTAGGGCTTCCGTCTGCTGGATAATAATATAGCCTCCCGATGGCAGATCGACTCGTGGCTTTAAGGCTTCTCGAATCGCCGCATTAATTCGGAAATAATCGAGAATTGAGAGGCGATCGCGGTGATGGTCAATTAAAACCCCTTCCGGTGATCGACCGCCACTCCAGCTTACTAACTGCTGTTTTACCCGTTTGACCCCAGTATTGGAATCAACCACAATCCGATTCACATCCGCTGTGTACATATCGCGGAGGACTCGTTGGATAAAATCATCATCGCGATTCAGTAGAGCTGGCGCTCTGGTCGAAGTTGCCTCCTGCTGGATGGCTTCCCACTGACGTTGCAGCGCCTCCAAATCCTCCATTATCGCTTCTTCCGCTCTGCCCTCGGCTTCTGTGCGAACCAATAATCCCATCCCAGCGGGTTTAATCAGCACAGCCAAGGCTCTGAGGCGATTACGTTCGTTTTCGTTCTTTATCCGTCGGGATAAATTAACCCCTCGTCCATAAGGCATCAGCACCAGATAACGACCCGGTAAGCTGACATTTCCGGTCAGCCGAGGACCTTTATTGCCCGTCGGCTCCTTCATCACTTGGACTAAGACTTTTTGCTGCGGGGTGAGCAGTTCCGTAATCGCCCCGGAGCGACGTTTAAGTCGCAGCGGACCCAAGTCGGTGACATGAATAAATCCATTGCGTTCGGCATCACCGATATTGACGAATGCGGCATCAATGCCTGGTAAAACGTTTTCGACAATGCCGAGATAAATATCACCTACTTGGTGGCTGCCCGTGGCAACGACAAGTTCTTGGATTTGATCTTCTGAAAAGACAGCAGCCAGACGATATTGCTCTGCAATAATAATTTGCTTTGCCATTCAATTTCCTCAAAATTTGGCAGTACGCTCAAGTACTGAAGCTTGGTCTTTGTTGAAATTTTAGATAGCTGATTAGTTTAGAGAACAGGCAAACGAGCCAAGCTTTAATAATGCTTGAATGCTTGTCTGAGTTACCTTTTCCACCAAAAATCTTAAATCGCATACCTAAAATTGATCGGTCACTCTTACTTTGGCTACCCTTTATGATTCTGAAAAGCAAAAACTTTAGCTTTACTTAGAAAACGTAAATCGTGATCGGGGAGTGACTGAAGACTACTGACACTCTCATGGATCTACTTTTTCTCCAATGCTACAGGTAGCCAATGTCATATCCCTTCGCCCAAGGGTCAGCATTGGAGTTTGGTAACGTGCAAGTCAAAAGTCTGGAAGTGTGAATCAGTTGCGGACAGTATCTATGAGATAGTTTCTACAGGTCGAACCTAGTGTCACTGTAGGTACGCAACTGTTTCCTCAATTTTACATTATACTGCTTTGATTGTTGATTGTTAACGGGTAAGACTATCAGTTTAGCTGTGAGGGGGTTATCGCGGGTTACAGAATCGACGTTTTAGGGGTTTGAGCTTGACGCAAGGACTCAATTGTCGCGATCGCGTGTTGGGCAACCTGATCAATTTCCTCTCTGGTATTAAAGCGCCCAATGCCAAATCGGACTGAGGCATGAGCTAAAGGTTTTGAATGTCCCAGTGCCAAGAGGACATGGGAGGGTGCTACGTGGCTTGATGAGCAAGCTGAACCCGATGACACGGCGACAACAGGCTGTAATCCCAACAGCAGGGCAGAACCATCTACTCCCTCAACCGAAATATTAAGATTTCCTGACAATCGCTGCTCAGGATGACCATTCAGGTGAATTCCCCCTAATGGAGACAGGGTAGTCCAGAGGTGTTCCCGTAACTGGCGGAGGCGTTGAGATTCAGAGGCTTGTTCGGCTAATCCGAGTTCTACCGCTTTGGCAAAGCCTACGATTTGCGGTGTGTAGAGTGTACCCGAACGGAATCCCCGTTCCTGTCCCCCGCCCTGAATTTGTGACGCTAACTTCACTTTCGGGTTACGGCGGCGGACATACAGCGCCCCAATCCCCTTAGGACCATACAGCTTATGGGCAGTGAAGGACATGAGGTCAATATTCATATCTAGAACATCCAAGGGAATTTTACCAATCCCTTGGGCAGCGTCGGTATGGAAGAGTACCTGATGCTGGTGACAAAGTTCTCCAATTTTAGCTAGGGGTTGTAATACGCCAATTTCGTTATTGGCAGCCATCACCGAGACTAAAATCGTATCGGGACGAATTGCTTTTTCTAGCTGGGTTACGTCGAGGAGTCCATCCCCTTGAACAGGCAAAAATGTGACCTCAAATCCTAAGTCTTGTAAATAGGTACAGGGATCAAGCACGGCTGGATGTTCAGTCTGGACGGTAATGATATGACGCCCTTTACTGAAATAGGCTTCAGCAACCCCTTTAATTGCTAGATTATTCGCTTCTGTTGCACCACTGGTGAAGACGATTTCCTCTGGTGTGGCGTGGATAGCGTCAGCAAGGGTTTGTCGTGCTTGTTTAACCGCCGCTTCTGCTTCCCAACCATAAGCATGGCTGATACTGGAAGGGTTGCCGAAATGTTCTCTAAAATAGGGCAGCATCGCCTCTAGCACCCATTCATCCATGGGGGTGGTGGCGTGGTTGTCAAGATAAATGGGACGATGAGACATTGTGAGTAAGTCGGTAGGGACAGTTAAAGTTAATGGCGGTGATCATCATTTGTCATTTGTAAGAGTTTGAGAGTTGTTTACATAGCTTAATATTGTTAAGTTTATTTCCATCAACCTACTTAGATCGTCATTGGTCATGTTAAATAATAGTGCATTTAAATTTATTATTGATCAATCATCAGTTGACTTAATTTTTTGAGGATACTCAAGACAGTATAGAGTTCATTGTCTCGTTTCAATAGGCTAAATGGTTCCGATAAGGCATACTTGGGTGTGTTTTGTTGAACGAGTTTAATAAATACCAATTCACTCCCATTCGTTACTAAACCAAAAACAGTTTGATCTGGATGAGGATTTGCCGCCATATAAACGAGGGCTTGGGGTATACCATTTAGAAGTGATAAGCCAGCATTTTTTGACTCGATCACCAGTAACCACAAATGGTCTTTTAAGACCATAATATCCAGGCGACCGCGTACAAGTTCATCTTGGTCTTGAACTGTTACCTCCATAGATTGCTCATCAACGACATCAAATGGGAGGTGATAAAAGTCTGTCCAAGTCAGCAAAGGACCCAGAACGACTAATTTGACCATGTTTTCGGAGATTTCCCGATGTTTGACCAAACTTAAGTAGTTGGACTTTACACGGTCTAGCACTTGTTTTTCTAGGTCAGAAATTTCGGTAAGATTCTCGTACCACTCTGAAAAAAATTGGTCATCATCAGCTTGAGTTAAACCGAATTTTTGTTCGAGGTCAATGATATTCAGGGTTTGAGCTTGGATGACTTGAACCATAATTAGTAAATTTTATCACAATAAATCTGAGTGGGAATCATGACAATGGATATAAATATCTTGGCGTGACACGGGGCGCAAGCCTTGCGCCCCTACATACAAGGATGGAATAGGTTGTGGGTTTTGTTGACGCCTGTTACCTCACAAAATCTAGGAATAAAAGCTTTTACTACGAACCTAATTAATTTTTTCGTTCTCAATGACTATAACCGATTAATAAAGACAATCAGTAAAGGGAGTGTTAGCGATCGCGCTTTTGTTAAGATACGTTTAGGGATCTGGAAAAAAGCACCTTAGTGGAGAGAGACGCTGATCATGTCAAATTTGGTAACCCAAGAGACAACATTCCAAACTGTGGTAGGCTGGGAACCATCCATGCCGCCAACTGACTTAATCTTTGATGATGGAGAACCGTTGGAAAGTAATCGCCACCGTATTGCTATAAATGTCCTGATTCGCTCATTGCAGCAAGCCTATCTTGACCGCAATGATTTCTTCACCAGCGGTAATATGTTTATCTATTACAGCAGTGAACAGGCGCGGAACCGAGATTTTAGAGGACCCGATTTCTTTGCCGTATTAAATGTTGACGGGACGACTGAACGGCAAGGTTGGGTTGTGTGGGAAGAAGGGGGGTGTTATCCTGATGTAATTGTCGAATTAATGTCTCCTTCTACAGCGGCTATGGATACGGGGACAAAGAAAGATATTTATGAGCGTATTTTTAGAACACCGGATTACTTTGTCTTTAATCCCTTTGACCCCAATTCATTACAGGGGTGGCATTTGGATGCGTCTCAACAGTATCAACCATTAGTCCCCAATGAACAGGGTTGGCTGTGGTGTCAGACATTAGGGTTATGGGTAGGAACTTGGCACGGAACTATAGACCGAGAGACGGCGGTTTGGTTACGATTTTATGATCAAGAGGGTAATCTTGTCCCCCTACCCGAAGAAGCCGCTCAACAGGAAGTGGAAGCGGCTCAACAGCAAGGACTTAAACAAGGGACATTACGACAGTTATTGCGTATCCTCTCGACTCGCTTAGACCAGGTTCCGCCAGATATTGAGCCACGTTTACAGTTACTTGAAGTCAATCAATTAGAGGATTTGGTCGTGGTGGCTTTAACGGCACAAACCCTGGCAGAATTTGTCAGTAACATACCTGAAGGTTCATGATATACCGTAGGGTGGGCTGTGCAACGCCAGTCTTAAGTCAGTGACATTCATCCTATTTAGGTTGTGGCAATTTGAAAAACTGAAACCCTTGTTCGACCTGAGTTTCAATCTTTTCACTTGTTGCATCCTATTTAGGATTGCTATATCCGACACACTTGCGTCCTGCGGACACGAGCAAGCGAACGCGATCGCACTCTCTTACTCGTTACACTTTCAACCCAAGAACTCGAACAGGTTCGGGCGACATTTTCCGATTATCCCGCCCAGTTAGAAAGGGCTAAATAAACAATCCTTACTGCACACTCCATATCTTGATTATACCATCGTGACTACCACTAATTAAGGTTTTACCGTCAGGACTAATCACCAAGGATGTTACAGCATCTAAATACTTAGTTAGAGTATTAATTTCTTGCTGGGTAATTAAGTCCCACACTTTGACTGTTTCATCCTCACTGCCGCTAAACAGGGTTTTTCCATCAGGGCTGATTGCTATAGATAAAACAGAACCTTCATGTCCACTCAGAGTGTAGAGCAGTTCCCCAGTTTTCACACTCCATACTTTGATTTCTTTATCCTGGCTGCCACTAATCACAGTTTGTCCGTCTGGACTCACTGCTATAGACGTTACACCACTTGAATGCTTGGTATAGTTGTGAGTAAATATTTGTTTTTTTATATCCCATATTTTTATTGTCTTGTCCCCGCTCCCACTAAAAAGAATGTTATTTTTGTTTGGGTGAAATGCAAGGGACATAACTTGTCCAGAATGCCCAGTCAAAACTTGAGGGGTTTTTTGAGTTTCTAAATTCCATACTTTAATTGTTTTGTTTACACTACCACTAGCTATGAGTTGTCCATCTGAGCTGATGGCTACAGACAGAACACCATCTCCATGATTAAAAGAATGAGTTTCTTCTTCATTTGCTAAATTCCACACTTTGATCATCCTATCTGCGCTACCACTAACTAAGGTTTGTCCATCAGCACTAATAGCTAATGAGGTAACAGAAGCTGAGTGGGAAGAAGATAAATCATCAAAAACATGGTCTGGTATAACGTTTGACCAATTGTTTTCAGTCGGTGATTGGATCTGTTGTAGTTGTTGTGTTTTTGGATACAAAGTTTGCTGAATCTCTGCCAACCGTGCCAAAATTGACTGAGTATCAGCGGGGCGATTCTTAATTGGACGAGCCATCAGTTGATCGATAAAATCTCCGAGTATAGAAGAAATTTGAGGAGCTTTATCACGCCAATCCTCTAACTCATCGGTATAGATATCGTGGCGATACTGATCGCCAAGGTTCAGAGGATGTTCACCCGTCAGTAAATGGACAAAAGTACGACCCAAGGCAAAAAAATCTGATTTGGGAACAGCACTACCAATGACTTGTTCGAGAGGAGAGTAACCTTCAGAAACAACTTTGGTCACTTGTCCTACTGCTTGTTTTTGCTCGTAGGTTCCTGTAATTTCTCGCGCTATGCCAAAATCAATTAATACCAGCCCTCCATCTGGCTTTAGCATAATATTCGATGGCTTAATATCTCGGTGGAAAAGCTGCTGTTGATGGACTGCGTGTAGTGTATTGGCAAGTTGAGTTAGCCAATCAACCGCTAATTTTTCACTAATGGGGCGATTCCCCCGATTTTCTAGCCACTTTTCCAGATTTTCTCCCTCAATTTTCTCCATTACCAGACAATACACAGGTTCTTGACTGTTTTTAGGGTAAAAGGTGAAGGATTCCTCTGCTTGGGGAACTCCGGGATGATGCAGCCGAGTTAAGACTTGGGCTTCTCGCTGGAATTGTTCTACAGGTTTGGGTTCATTTTTACTCAGAACTTTGATAACTTTAGGAATAGTGGTGCGATCGCTCACTTCATAGGTCTTAGCAAAACCGCCTTCACCCAAGAGACTTATGACCCGATAACAACCCTCCAACAGCAATTCAGACTGACAACTTTGGCAATAAAGCAAATTATCGGGATTATCGGGATTCTGACACTTGGGATTGATACACAGGCTCATCGATTCAACGAATATGGGTCATGATTGATAGTGTAGCGTTATCAATTTAGAGATTGACTGATAAATACTGTCGAAATCCTATTTGTCGAGGCTTGGCTATCGTACATTTTTATATTAATCCGGCTGAATAGCTAACGACGCTGACTAAGCTGTTCGGCATTTAAACCTTAATGTCAATAATGGCGAAAGCCTTGTAGTGCGAGCATCTTGCTCGCTACTAATACCCAATTTAAATGCATGACAGCTTACCTCATTTCCAGTAATCCGGCGACTCGCCCCTACAATCTTTCCTATCCTGCTACCCTTTTACCCAACTTTGCGGCTAAACACCCATAGTAATAACAGCATAACTATTATCACCAACGCCGCAGAAATTACTGATAAACTGATGATCTCGCCCAACCCACCCATCACGGGAATACCACCGATCGCGATCGCTAATCCTAAAGCAAATCCGGCGGCTGTGGCGGGTTGTTCTGGCATCAGGTGGGCTGTGGCGGCTAATGTAACTGGGATACTCGATTGTAATAGAGCCACGGCTGGCAGTAAGGTAAATAGATGATGTCCGCCAAGTACCAGTAACAGGCTGGAGAGGGCTAAAGTTCCCATTGTCCACAATCGCCACCCCCAAGCCGTTGCCCAAATTCCTGCCAAAATTTTACCAATAGCGGCGGCGATCGCGATCGCAATTAAAGCTGGAATATTACCCTGTAGCAGAAAATCCAAGCTAGTCCAAACGAGAGACGTTAACGCGATCGCACTCAATAATATCAGCAAGACTAAATCCTGATCCACAACCGCCGATTCTTGAACCGAGTCAGGATCAGAAGTTTGACGATAGGGGAGTTTAGGCAAAGGTATTCGCGCGATCGCTATCATGATCATACAAAGTAGCGATACCAGTAACCCTGTCCCTTCATATCCGGCTAATCCTAACCCACCACCCACCGCTAATCCTACTACCCCTGGTGCAGCAAATAATCCAGCGCCCAGAGTGGATTGAGGCGTTACCCAAACCGCTATCGCCCCCCCGCCAACATGAAACGCGGCTGAACCGATTCCCGCTAAAATTATCGCGAATTGGGGTTGCCAATTGGCTGAAATTAGCGCCAGACTCAGTAGCAGTAATCCCATGGAAATAGCAATACGGGGGCGTTTGAGTTTATCGGTGATCATCCCGACTATGGGTTGATACCCAAAGGCTAATCCGTTGTAAAGTAAGATGAGAAAACTACTTTTTTCTAAGGATAGCGTTTGCAATAAAGTAGCCAGGAGAAAACCTGCGGCTGCATCAGCACTACCATGTGCCAATCCTAAAACAGTTGGTAAAATATACCGCTTATTTTTAGGCATACCAGGAATGCTAAAATTCATGATTTGATTATTCAATGTAGAAAAGATGAACCCGATGGGCATTGAATTTGACCTTCTATGAGTTGAGGATTATCTGGAGGAACTATAGAGGGTTGATCGGTTTGGCAAATCCCACGCGCCAAGTCATTTTCGGATTTCTCGTTAGCTACCACGATGATTGCCGTGTAGCTTTTGAATGTTTCACGTTTTGCCGTAATTTTTACAATTGTTCGATCGAGGTCAGCAGAGAGTTTAAATTGGTGGAATTCATTTTCTATTGTACGGTCATTCATCAATTGAGTTTTTGGAAAAACAAAAGTATAATTTTCAGCAGAACCCGTCAATTCTTTAAAGGTAGAAGCAAATCGTGAATTTTCATCATAGAATCCATATTGGTATCCCAAAATTATAGGAATTACGTGTTTGGTTTCCCAATGAGCGCGTTCCGGATTTGGCTGCCAAAATAAATTTGATGGGTGGCTGACTGGAAGTAAGACGAAGCTGAAAATGGCGTAACTAGCTAAATTACTCAAAAAAGCGGATAGTAATAATTTAGCCTCTGGATTCCGAATATTTTTAGGCTTAAATAGATAAATATATAAGACCCATTCAATTAACCAAGACAATAAAAACAAGCCCAAGGAAAGCCAGCCCGATAACCCGGATCTGTTAGCGTAAACACTATTAAACGCGAAGGGAAAGCCTATAATTGATGTAGCAATGTTGGCAACTACAGTCATAATTAAGACTTTAGACAGTCCTAATTTTGCTTCAAAAATGAACTTGAATAAACTCCAAATAACCAGGACTTCGACAGGAATAATGCTGAAAACAATTGCGACATTTCCCGTTAGTGTGAGCAGTCTGGGGACAGCAATATTGGCAAGGACTATCATTGGTAATTGGTAATAACGATGTGAGTATTTGCCCGGAGAAGCTATTTCCTGTAAAACATTTCCTCATCTTAGTGTAACGGTTGATCAGGTGTTGGTGGTGGATGCCGAGGATATCCTTTAGGAACAATGTATAGCAAATAGCCCAAATTTTGGGTGCGGCAAATAATCCATCGCCCAGAAATGTCCTAACATATCCCCGTGATCTTATAATACTCAATCCCAGTTTACTCTGGAGTATTTCACCTTGAAATTTTCCCTAGGGACGACCCGCTTGCACAAATCAACAACTCTTTTTAAAAGGGTCTTAAAAAAGATGAACCCGATGGGCATTGAATTTTATTTTCTATGAGTTGAGGATTATCTGGAGGAACTATAGAGGGTTGATCGTGATCGGTTTGGCAAATCCCACGCGCCAAGTCATTTTCGGATTTCTCGTTAGCTACCACGATGATTGCCGTGTAGCTTTTGAATGTTTCGCGTTTTGCCGTAACTTTTACAGTTATTTGATCGAGGTCAGCAGAGAGTTTGAATTTGTGGAATTTATTTTCTATTGTATGGTCATTCATCAATTGAGTCTTGGAAAGACCAAAAGGATAATTTTCAGTAGAACCCGTCAATTCTTTAAATGTAGAAGCAAATTGTGATTTTCTACTATAGAAGTCATATTGGTAACTTAAGATAGCAGGAATTACCTGTTTAGCTTCCAAATGGGCGCGTTTCGGATTGGGTTGCCAAAATAAATTTGATGGGTAGCTAACTGGAAGTAAGACGAAGAAAAAAATGGCGTAACTAGCTAAATTACTCAAAAAAGTAGCTAGAAATAACTTCCCCTCTGGATTCCGACTATTTTTAGGTTTAAATAGAGAAATGTATAAGCTCCATTCAATTAAGCAAGAGAATAGAAAGAAAAAAGGTAAACTAAAGACAGCCGTTCCTGGACTGCCAGCGTACATATTATTAAACGCGAAGGGAATACCTATAATTGATGTGGCAATGTTGGCAACTAGAGTCATTATTATGACTTTATATATGCCGAATTTAACTTTTGAGCGGAACTTGAATAAACTCAAAATAACCAGAGCTTCGACAGGAATAATACTGAAAATAATTGCGACATTACCTGTCATATTTAGAATTTGTGGGGCAGCGATATTGGCAAGGACTATCATTGGTGATTAGTGATGACGATGTGAGTATTTGCCAGGAGAAACTATTCCCTGTCAAACATTTCCTAATCAGGACTTACGCAGCTATACTAACTATAGTGGTAATGGTGCGTTACGCTACGCTCTCCCCACCCTACATTCCCCACCCTACATATAGAGCCTTTGCGTAAGTCCTACTAATCTTAGTTTAACGGTCGATCAGGTGTTGGCTGCGGATGCCGAGGATATCCTTTAGGAACAATTTTGAGGAACCTCCCTAATTTTGATCCTGTAGAGTGATGCACAAGCTCGTCAGTTTAGCGAATATAGAGTCATGATCGATAGTGTAGCCTCATCGATTCACTCTCAATGAGATTATTTACCCATGCGTCAAAATACCACCGCGATCGCACTTATTTCACTTCTGTGCTTAGGGAGTACGGCTGCATTAGCCGCTAAGACTAATCCATCCCCGACACCGACTAAAGACTTATCCTTTGAGTTGAAAGCGGTTGATAACCATTTTGACCCCCGTCAACTCGAACCAGGCGAGGAATTTATGGGTCTGGAAGTTGTCTCAGTTCAAGCTGACTCATTACCTGAGTATGGTGTAATTGGGCGAGTCCAATTTCGAGGTCAAATTGCTATCACTGGGACTTACGAATCTCATCACCAGCTTCCAGGAAACACCAAGATCCCATGTTTTGTTGTTGATGAAGCCGCCGCCAAACAGTTACCCAGATTTCGGGGCGATGATCGCCAAGTTTGGTTTTGTTTCAATAATCCCGAGGTCGCTAAGCAGCAATTGGGTGGAGAGGATAGTCAACCGAAAAAAGCGATAATCGTGATCGATGATTATGAGACGGTGTATTATCCTTCCGATGTCTTTGATACTGCTACTTTAGTGCGGGTGATTACTCAACAGTAATTGTCATTTGTCATTCGTCATTCGTCATTCGTCCTTGGTCATTCGTCAAGGTACTTATGGTTTTGATATTATGTCCGGCTGTGTCGTTCATCTATCATACCTGTAGTTATTGCTAAAAAAACTTACCTTTTTACCCTTCTACCCTGATGATTAGATAATATAAGATTCGGATTAACTAGGGAGGATGTCACCTTTATTTCTCGTGTAGGGGCGACCCGCTTGCACAAATCAACAACGGTGTCCACTAAATTTTATCGGGTCGCCCTTTACTCAACCCCCTGTTTCAGAACACTGATTTATGAATAAGGACGAGTGTTGTTGAACGTTTATCAGTTAGAGGCTAGTTTGAATGGCTAAACCCACACCTAAAAACGGGCGGGTTAGTTGCATCTGGGTAATGTCAGAAACGATAAAAGGAAACCCGCCCCGACACAAAAAGAAAAACTATCTCATTCCCCAAATTTTAATCACATCATTCTGGCTACCACTGGCAATTGTCCGTCCATCTGGGCTAATTGCAACCGTTAAAACGGCTTCTATGTGATCACTAATCGTATGCAAAACGTCCCCTGTCTGTAAATCCCAAACCTTAACCGTTTTATCGTTACTTCCACTAATAATTCGGCGTCCATCTCGGCTAATTATCACTGAAGTAACGGTTCCCGCATGACCTGTCAGTGTGCGAATTTCCTCTCCTGTTCGCAAATCCCAGAGTTTAATCGTTTTGTCAATACTGCTACTCACCAATGTTGTCCCATTGGGACTAATCGCCACTGAGGTAACGCTACCTGCATGACCGGTGAGGATTTTCCGATTACTAATCCAGATAGTACCATCAGCACAGCCACAAACTAATCGTTGATTATCTGAACTGATGGCGAGGGAATACACCCAGTCTGATGGTTCAGTTATAGTGTGCAGTTCAGTACCGTTGTTAATATCCCAAACTTTAATGGTTGTATCCTGGCTACCGCTATAAATTCGTTGTCCGTCAGGACTAATCGTTACACAATATATTCGATCCGAATGACCTTCTAGAGTGTGTAGTTCTTGCCCATTTTTTAGGTTCCACACTTTCAATGTGCGATCAAAACTCCCACTCACCAAGGTTTGACCATCTGGACTTATGGCTACTCCATGCACCCAGTCAGAATGACCTCTAAAACAGGAAAGTTCCTCTCCATTGCTTAAATCCCAGACGCGCACAATTGTATCACCGCCACCACTAATTAAAGTTTTGCCATCGGGACTCATCGCTAGGGAGTAAACGGTTCCCTTGGGACCCGCTAACCAAAGACCGAGGATTTGTTCTTCGTGCATTAATTTATCCGATCGCGGCAAAAGCTTTGTCGATTCTCTGGTAATCTATAAACTTAACAGCAGGGGCGTATCGTGTCACAATCTCAACCATCTGCGATCGCGCTAGGTAGCAACTTGGGGGATTCCCGTGCCATCCTAGAGGCGGCTATAGTCATGTTAGCGAAAACTCCCGGTATCACGGTCGCGTCTCAATCTAGCTGGTATCGAACCGCCCCCGTGGGTCCGCCGCAGCCGGATTATCTCAATGGTTGTGTGATTCTAGAGGTACAGCTAACCCCCCACGATTTATTACAAACCCTTCTCAGCATCGAAAACCAATTCGGGCGAGAACGGCGGGAAAGATGGGGACCGAGAACCCTAGACTTAGATATCTTATTATTCGATAATTTAATAATAGACACTCCTACCCTACAAATCCCCCACCCCCGGATGACGGAACGAGCCTTTGTCCTGGTTCCTTTAGCCGAAATTGCCCCCGACTGGATCGAACCAAAATCCGGATGTGCGATCGCAAAACTCGTACAAAGGGTTTTGAACTGTTGGGGGCAAAATTGTAGAAAATTGTAGATATATAGTAAAATCTAAGAAACTTCTGCCAATGGGGAGGGGTAAGCAACAACACAAGCCTTGCTGGACACTGTGGTAGTACATAAGTTCCATGAAACAGGAAGAGGAAGTTCGTATTGTGAGAGTGACCAAAACAGAGTTTGAACTCTCAGATGGACGCATTTATCCACAGGTCGTTGAACTCTCAAATGTTCCGTTACGTAAGGGTTTCAAGTCACGACCAAAAGAGCAAAGGCGACTTAGACAGGCAGAAAACTAGAATCCTAGAGTATTGCGTTAACCGCAAATACAACGTTGACCACATCCTGGTTGAAGTCGTTAAAAATATATGGGAAGAGGTCGGCAGGTAGACGCAAAGAAAGACAACTAAAAGTTGTTGGAGGGCAATCATGAAAATGGTGGAAAGACACATCATAAACCGGAATCATGCCTATTGGAAGGAAGCCGATGAATTGGCATTTAAGTCAAAGAATCTGTACAACGGGGCTAATTATTTGTGCCGTCAACACTTCTTTAAAACGGGTTCCCGTTATACACTGCTAGCCAATAAGCTAAAACAGCTTGGGATCGCCACTTTAGTCATCGGCAAAAATGAAGGCTGGAAACAAGAGGTTAATCTGGGCAAACGGAATAATCAGAAGTTTGTTAATATTCCTCATGCCAAGTTAATCGACCAGATTACCTATAAGTGTGAATTAATAGGCATCAAGGTAGTCATTCAAGAGGAAAGTTATACTTCAAAAACATCAGCCTTAGACTTAGAGGCTCCCTATAAGCAATCAGCCTATTTGGGGAGACGAGTCAAAAGAGGTTTGTTTAAGTCAAGTGAGGGACGTTTGATTAATGCGGACATCAATGGAAGTATCCAAATTATCCGCAAGTATCTCCCAGAGGCGTTCACCGTCGAGGGAGTAGTGAGCTGCGCCGTGCCGCCAATACTGGTCAATCCAGTGTGAAAGACTGAACCCATAAGTTTCTACAAGTTCAGTCTACACGGTAGACTGTTCTGGAGTTCACCCCGTATAGTTAGACATGCCTCAAGGTCAAGAACCCCCTCAACTACTCAGACAACGCTTTGTTTATCAGGGACGCAAATTTAACTTTGAAGTTAATCACCTGCGTCTTCCCAACCAAGCCAAAGGCGACTGGGAATGCGTGCGTCACCCCGGTGGGGCGCTAGCGGTTCCTGTTACCCCAGAGGGGAAACTGGTTCTCGTGCGTCAATATCGGTTTACGGTACAACGGCGGTTATTAGAGTTTCCGGCGGGTACGGTGGAACCTTTAGAAGATCCTGAAACCACAATTCAACGGGAAATCGAGGAAGAAATCGGATATCGGGCGCACCGTTGGCAATCTTTGGGGAGTTTTCCCTTAGCACCAGGATATTCTGATGAATATATTTACGCATTTCTAGCGCAAGATTTAGAGAAATTGCAGACACCGCCAGGATTGGATATGGATGAAGATTTAGAAACGGTGTTGATGACACCCGAACAATTAGAAAAAGCAATTCATGGGGGGGATGCGGTTGATGCGAAATCGATTTGTAGCTTTTACCTAGCGCGTCCGTTTTTGCAGCAATAGTGGGTTAATTATTTTTTAATTGTTTTTGAAGATATCCCAGAAATCGTAGGGGCGCACGTCAGTCATGCATGCGTGTCAAATTAAGCCACAACCCCCTCACCCCCAGCCCATCCCACCAGGGGGTGAGGGGGTTGTGTGGCAAACATTGTAGAGACGTTGCATGCAACGTCTCTACTCAGCCAAGGCGGGTTTTGAATAAACGTTATAATTAACAGCGAAATGAGAAAGGCTAAACCCGCCCCGACAAATTCAAAACTCATCATTCATGACTGATCTGATTCTCTTCTGGCATCGCCGTGATTTACGAATTTCTGATAATATTGGTCTGGCTGCGGCTTGTCAAAAAAGCCAGAAGGTGATAGGAGTCTTTTGCCTTGATCCGAATATTGTAGAACGTGATGATATCGCCCCAGCACGAGTCACGTATATGATTGGCTGCTTGCAGGAGTTACAACAACGCTACGTTGAAGCCGGGAGTCAATTATTAATCCTGCATCAAAACCCCAGTCAAGGAATTCCCGCCCTAGCTGACGCCCTCAACGCCAAAACAGTAGTCTGGAATCGGGATGTGGAACCTTATGCAAAAACTCGCGATCGCACGATACAAGATGCCCTAGAAGAAAAAGGGATTGCCGTTGAACAGTTCTGGGATCAACTCTTACACGCCCCCGGAGACATTCGCACCAATTCCGGTAATCCTTACAAAGTTTATACCCCCTTCTGGAAAAACTGGAAAGACCAAGCTAAAGCCACCCCCGCTGAATCCTTAAAAAATGCTGAAGGATTGACTGAAACAGAACAGGATGTGGTCAAGAAAGTTGGCACAATTGAGTTACCTACGGCGAAAGAGTTAGGGTTTACCTGGGACAATCCTCTCCTCTTGGAACCGGGAGAGAAAGCCGCGAAAGAGAGACTAGAGGAATTTTGCGATCGCACGATTGACGACTACCAACACCAACGCAATCTCCCCGCTATTGATGGCACATCCCGACTCAGCGCCGCCCTCAAATTTGGTGCGATCGGAATTCGCACAGTTTGGCAAGCGACGCAAACAGCTATAGAACGCAGCCGTAGCGATGAAACTCGTGATGGTATTCAAACCTGGAAACAGGAATTAGCTTGGCGAGAATTCTATCAACATGCCCTTTATTTCTTCCCGGAATTAGCAACAGGACCCTATCGCGACACCTTTCAAGATTTCCCTTGGGACAATAATCAAACCCTGTTTCAAGCGTGGTGTGAAGGCAGAACAGGTTATCCTATCGTTGATGCTGCCATGCGCCAATTAAATGAAACGGGATGGATGCATAACCGTTGTCGAATGATTGTTGCCAGTTTCTTAACCAAAGACTTGATTATTAACTGGCAGTGGGGCGAAAACTATTTTATGCAAAAATTATATGATGGTGACTTAGCGGCGAATAATGGTGGCTGGCAATGGAGTGCGTCTAGTGGAATGGACCCAAAACCCTTGCGAATTTTTAATCCAGCAAGTCAGGCACAAAAATATGACCCAGATGGGGAATATATTCGCCAATGGTTACCGGAGTTGAGTTCACTGGATACTAAAGACTTGGTTACAGGAAAAATTCCAGCAGATGAACGTTCAAGTTGTGGCTATCCTGAACCCATCGTGGATCACAAAAAACGACAGCAAGAATTTAAACAGCGCTATCAACAGCAAAAAGGGTGACATCCTCCCACACCAAATTGGAAATTATGGTGTGGGCTTCCCCAAATCACTTTGGGGATTTCCTGGTTACTCCCTTTCGGGGTTGCGCCACTTGCCTAGATTGGTTTTGGTTTTCACCAACCCCCGGTAGATCGGCTGCACAGGCAGTTTCCTTTCCCACAAGTCCTGCGGGACTAATTAGTTCTATTCCTCGGTTTCTGATTACTTGACCACTGGCGACATCCCTATCGGTTTGATAGCCGCAGTGAGGGCAATCATGTATCCGGACGCTCAGGTCTTTTTTGACTTCACCTTTACATTCAGGACACTCCTGAGAAGTGCCTCTGGCATCAACAATGGAGGTTCGTTACTGGATTTTCCTTAAACTGTGGAAACAGCAATGATTTGAACTGCCCAACCTTCTTAAACCTAGGAAAACATTTGCGACTATTGCACCAATCCTTTATCTCCCCCAGTGCATAGTTGTATGCACGGCGGCAAATCTCCATCCACTCAATTAACCGTTGTTCAGTGGTGGCATCCGGATAGATTCGGTAGCGATAGTTAAAGGTCAGCATACCCCTATTATACAAAATTTACTGGCTAACCGTTCAGCTTTAAATGTCAATTTAGGGTAACATTGAGTTACCTAAATTGACCTTGGGAAGTCATGTATCCCAGCGCGTTCATCACAGATTACAGCGTGGGTCTTACGACCTCCCCAAACCCCTGTCGCGATAAGTTATTCGTCATTCGTCCTTTATCATTTGTCCTTTGTAAATTCTCTCCCTCATCTTCCCCATCTTCCCCATCTCCACTCCCCTGCACCTAGAGCCCCTCCGCACTTCATCAGGGGACATCCCATGGCATAATGGAGAACATTTGCTCAACTCACACACTCATAGGTACAGCGCAAGCCGATGTACCCCCTGCTTTATGGCAGTGTCTAATTTAACGTTCATTTCTTCGGGAGCGCGAGGCTAACGTGAAGATTTTGGTGGTTGGCAATGGGGGACGCGAACATTCCCTCGCCTGGAAACTGTTGCAATCTCAACGCATTAAACAAGTAATCTGTGTTCCTGGCAATGGGGGTACAGCGACAAATCCCCAGTGTCAGAATCTGTCCTTACGAGTGGATGATTTTGCCGGAATTGCTCGGTTTGCTTTGGTTCATAATGTTTCTTTAGTGGTTGTAGGTCCGGAACTCCCGTTGGCGTTGGGGATTACCGACTACCTACGTCGTCAAAATTTAGTGGTTTTTGGTCCGACTCAAGCGGGTGCCCAAATTGAATCGAGTAAGGCTTGGGCGAAAACGTTGATGCAGTCGGCTGGCGTTCCCACTCCTGGGTTTGCTATGTTTGCCGATAAGGATGAAGCGATCGCATACCTGAAACAGCAAGATGCCCCAATTGTCGTCAAGGCAGATGGTTTGGCAGCCGGAAAAGGGGTAACAGTGGCTCAAACCATTGAAGAAGCGGTGGCGGCGGTTGAGTTCTTGTTTAAGAATAAGTTTAATGCTGTGGTCATCGAAGAATGTGTCATGGGTCAAGAAGTGTCCGTCTTAGCACTAACCGATGGCATCACGATTCGTCCCTTATTACCCGCTCAAGATCATAAACGGATTGGTGAAGGAGATACGGGTCCAAATACGGGAGGGATGGGCGCGTTTGCTCCCTCTCCCCTGGTGAATCCTAGCTTGATGGCACGGATTGAACAAGACATTCTCCAACCCACAGTTAAAGCGTTGCAGGAACGAGGAATTGACTATCGCGGTGTTCTTTACGCCGGATTAATGATTACGCCTCAAGGTAATCCCACAGTTCTGGAATTTAATTGTCGCTTTGGTGACCCAGAAACTCAAGCGATTTTACCGTTGTTGGAAACGCCCCTGCACGAGTTGCTCTTGGCGTGTACCGGGCGGAAACTGGCAGAATTTCCGCCAATTAGCTGGCAATCTGGGGCGGCGGCTTGCGTGGTGGCGGCGGCGCAAGGATATCCGGGGACCTATCAAAAGGGTCATGCTATTAGTGGGATTGAACAAGCCCAGGAACGGGGGGCTATGGTGTTTTGTGCCGGAACTCAGTTTAAGCAGGAACAACTGCTAACTGATGGCGGGCGCGTCTTAGCGGTGACAGCAACGGGTGAAACATTGGAGGGCGCGATCGCAGCCACCTATCGGGCGATAGACTGTATTGAGTTTGAGGGCATGTATTATCGTAAAGATATTGGTCATCGTGTCATTCAGACCTAATTTGTCCTTTGTCCTTTGTCATTCGTCATTTGTCCTTTTTTGATCAGGAAATTGCTCCCCCATCTCCCCCATCTCCCTCATCTCCCTCATCTCCCTCATCTCCCCCATCTTCCCCAGCTTCCCCATCTCCCTCATCTCCCCTTGCTCCTGATAACTGATAACTGATAACTTCCCCATCCCCCTCTCCTTGCTCAACGCCTGAATTTTTGAGAGAATTAAGATAAATTAAGGTAACTCTTCCGTTTAATGCTGATCAACCAATTTTGCTGGCTTTGCTGAAAACCTTCCGAGAGATACTGGGACGATGGTGGTCGGAGTTTACTCTCCAGACCCGACTAATGGCGGCGGCGACCTTAGCCGTCTCCCTGATTATGAGTGGCTTGACCTTTTGGGCAGTCAACACGATTCAACAAGACGCCCGGGTGAACGACACTCGTTTTGGTCGGGATTTAGGTCTACTGCTGGCTGCGAATGTCGCCCCTCAGATTGCCGAAAACAATCTCACCGAAGTCGCTCGCTTTTCTCACCGTTTTTATAGCAGTACCTCTAGTGTCCGCTATATGATTTACGCGGATGAGGATGGCAGAATTTTCTTCGGCATCCCCTTTTCTGAATCGGAAGTCCACAATTCTCTCTCCATTCGACGCCGGATTCAGCTTCCCGAAGACTACGCCAAAAATTCCGACTTGCCGATGGTTCGGCAGCATGTCACCCCAGACGGGGAAGTTACGGATGTTTTTGTCCCGCTCACCCATGAAGGGAACTATCTCGGCGTTTTAGCCATTGGCATTAACCCCAATCCCACGGTTGTCGCCTCCTCAAATTTAACTAGAGATGTCACCATTGCTGTGTTTATCTCGATTTGGGTAATGGTGATTCTGGGCGCCGTATTTAATGCGTTGACGATTACCCAACCGATTAAAGAGTTGCTCACGGGTGTGAAAAATATTGCTGCAGGGAACTTCAAGCAGCGCATTGACTTACCCCTGGGTGGAGAACTGGGAGAACTGATTTCCAGCTTCAACGAAATGGCAGAACGCTTAGAGCGTTATGAAGAACAAAATATTGAGGAATTGACCGCAGAAAAAGCCAAACTGGAAACTTTGGTATATACGATCGCAGATGGTGCTGTATTACTGGATACAACCTTGAACGTGATTTTGGTCAACCCAACAGCGCGGCGTATTTTTGGCTGGGATGGTCATACCCTGGTTGGTGAAAACGTGCTGCATCATCTACCGACAGCCGTCACCCTAGAACTGACGCGACCCCTGTATCAAATTGCTGGCGGCGAAACGGCGGCGGAACGGGAAGGAGAGGAGTTCCGTATTACCCTGACTGAACCCACACTGCGTACTGTGCGGATTCTACTGACACGGGTGTTTGACCAATACCGCGAGAGCATTAAAGGTATTGCCATGACGGTGCAGGATATTACCCGTGAGGTTGAACTGAATGAGGCAAAGAGTCAGTTTATTAGCAATGTTTCTCACGAACTGAGAACGCCGTTATTTAATATCAAATCATTCATCGAAACCCTACACGAATACGGCGAAGACCTGAGCGAGGTAGAACGGCAAGAATTTCTGGAAACGGCGAATCGAGAAACTGACCGTTTAACTCGTCTGGTTAATGATGTTTTAGATTTGTCCAGACTGGAGACATCTTGCCGCATTTATCACTTTGAACCCGTAGATATTGCAGGACCTGTGGAGCAAACCCTCCGCACCTACCAGCTTAATGCCCGGGATAAAGGGATTGAACTGGTACAGGAAATTTCGCCTAAATTGCCTCCGGTGTTAGGGCATTATGACTTATTGCTGCAAGTCTTTGATAACTTAGTAGGCAATGCACTGAAATTCACCGAATCCGGTGGACGAGTAGTGATTCGTGCCTATCCCCTAGAACCCAATTCCCATCATCCGGATGAAATTCCCCAAGTTCGCGTGGAAATTTCTGATACAGGTATTGGGATTGATTGGGAGGATCAAGAAAACATTTTTGATCGCTTTTTCCGCGTCGAGAATCGAGTTCATACCCTGGAAGGGACGGGTTTAGGTCTTTCTATTGTCCGCAATATTGTTGAAAAACATCACAGTCGAGTTTATTTAGTTAGTGAAGTGGGGATTGGTACAACCTTCTGGTTTAATTTGGATGTGTGTACCGAAAAAGACCAATCGACGGAGCAGGTTTCAGAAGACCATTTACTGACAACAGAAGACCACTTACTCTCAACTGAGACGGATGAGACAACTGCTTCTGTGACGTGACCTAAAGTTTCACCGATTATAAACATGACAATTCGGATGGCACAAGAATCGGATAGTCCGGAACTAGGACAATTGTATCAAGAAACGGTACTCGCGATCGCGCTTGACAAGGACTAATGAAATATTGAAAACCCGCGCAGGCGGGTTTGGTTTGTGTAGCTGCGGTTTCAACCGCCCAGCTACGGGATTTTCCCGATTGGGCATAAAAGGATGGATAAAAGCGATTCAATTCAAAGTGTAACCACTCAGGAGTTAGAGAGTAAAGTAAACACTATACTAACAGCAAGCAATCCCAGTAACCCGACTACGGCGGGGTGACGCTGACACCACAATTTTGCCGCTTGTAAGAAAGTACGACGCGGCATATAAATCGACTCAGGTTCGAGCGGAGACTGGTCTTTATCCATGTAAAGGGTACATTCCTTAGCATAGGGACGTTGAGGAAACGTACAAGTATCATCAGCATGATAGAGACAGGTTTGACACAAATACTCTTGTTCCACGGCTCGGTGTAAGGTAATACCCGGATGACCGTAGGCTTTGAGAATCATGCCACAATGAGGACAAGTAATTTCTCGATTACTGATAGATTGATGGCAACGGGGACAATTGGGCATCAGGTCTAACGTTAGCTGGGTGTTTGGGGGAATTTTCTCACTTGATATTCACTCGCCTGAATCATCTGATAATCTTTGCCAAACTCCTGCTCGAACTGCTGTTGGGTTCCCTCCAACTGCTCTTGGGGAATAGCTTTCCACTGTTCACGGCTTGTCCAACGAATAATCAGGATGACTTCGGTGGGTGTTTCTGGCTCAATCCAGACTTCTTTGCTGATAAATCCCGGACAGCGAGCCAGCATCGATGTCCAGATTTCGGCATCTTTGAGAATAAAGGTTTCCCGAAGTTCGGGCGAGACTCTAATTTTAAGATACTCAATTACCATATAAAACGCTTGATCGGTTACGGTGCAAACGGTTGAATCATAACAAGTTCAAGTCAAAGATAGTCGTTTTTCTGCCTCTGCTTCTCGCTTCAGGGCGGGTAAATACGGCAGCAGTTGTGGGCAAGATAGCACAAAATGGAACTGGGGGTTGGAATCAACCTCCCTTCCCCTATCCTGGGGTTAGCACCGAGTTACAGGAACAGCGTATGGATAATAGAGATTGGCTGAAGCAGTTATTGATGGTTGGTGTAGGCACAACGTCAATGGTCGCAGACAAACTACGAGAAGTTAGCGATGAATGGGTAAAAGATGGAAAAATTAATCCAGAGCAAGCCCAAGGATTCGTTGATGATATGGTGCAGCAGATCAAATCGGAGCAAGGTAACTTTGAAGTCAACATGGAACGACAGCTACGGCATCTGTTGCAGGAGTTAGGTGTGCCTCGGCAAACGGAAGTGGATGAATTGCGGGGGCGCATTGATAGGTTGGAACGTCAAGTGCGGGATCTAGAAAATAAGCTGTGGCGTTAATCAAACATTGAATAGGAGGATAGATTTTGAGAGATATTCTAATCAGCTTAGGTGTTATTGTTGCCTGTGGATTGTTGTTGGTCGTGACTCAACTCAGCCGTGGGAGTGCAACCGCCGACGAACTCAACCCAACCCAACCTCAACCCCTAACCCAAGTTACCCAGGCTAAACCAATCCCTGAAAATCAATCAATTGCTATGAGTACGGATTCAACTGAGGAACAGAACACCGAGCAGGAGGTTGTTACCACACCATCGGGTTTGAAATATATCGAACTCAAAGAAGGTGAAGGCGCACAACCCCAAAAAGGTCAAACCGTTGTGGTTCACTATACCGGAACCCTGGAGGATGGCACCAAGTTTGATAGTTCCCGCGATCGCAACCGTCCGTTTTCCTTTAAACTCGGTGTAGGACGGGTGATCAAAGGCTGGGATGAAGGCGTTGCCACGATGAAAGTGGGCGGACGTCGTCGGCTGATCATTCCCCCGGAATTGGGGTATGGTTCCCGTGGTGCAGGTGGCGTGATTCCGCCCAACGCGACTCTAATTTTTGATGTGGAATTACTAAAAATTAGTTAAAACTTGTCCAGCCTTTCCTAGTCAGCTAGCTCTCTTCTAACTTGAGCGTTGGTCCTTGGGCTTCAACCCAAGGCGGCTGGCGAGACGAATGACAAATGACAAATGACGAATGACAAATGACAAATGACGAATGACAAATGACAAATGACAAATGACGAATGACTAAATAATCACTGATTGGGATTGGCAAGATTGCGGAAGCGAGTATACTGAGGGTCGAAAATCAACTTCACGACACCAGTTGGACCATTGCGATGTTTGGTAATAATCACTTCCGTGATCCCTTGATCGGGCGTATCCTGATGGTAATACTCATCCCGGTACAACATAATCACTAAGTCCGCATCTTGCTCAATCGAACCCGACTCTCTCAAATCGGACATCATCGGTCGCTTATTCGTCCGCGCCTCTACCCCTCGACTAAGCTGAGATAAGGCAATCACAGGAGTATTCAGTTCGCGGGCTAATCCTTTGAGAGAACGGGTAATCCGAGACAGTTCTTGGACTCGATTGTCACTACCACTCCCTTCCATTAACTGCAAGTAATCGATCAATACCAATCCCAGCGTTCCTCCTTGTTCAGCCTGGAGACGCCGCAGATTTGATCGCATCTGCATAACGGTGGGGTTAGGCGTATCCTCGATATAAATGGGTAATTCTGATAACGTTCCCAGCGCATGGGAGAGAGGTTCCCATTGATTTTGAGTAATTCGCCCCGTTCGCAAATAGTTACTTTCAATGCCCGCCTCGCTGGATAAAAGCCGCTGGACTAATTGCGCCTTGGACATTTCTAAACTAAAAATTGCGACAGGAAATCGGTTAGCAATATTGCGAGCCATAGCCAACGCAAAGCTAGTTTTACCCATTGAGGGTCTTCCCGCCACAATAATTAAATCAGAACGCCCAAATCCACCCGTTATCGCATCCAAGTCATAGAAATTAGAGGGTATACCGGGTAAGGCAAGTCCTTCATGAAGCGTTTCGATGTCCTGGAAGGCTTGAATTAATGTCTCAGAGATTGGCACTAACCCTTGTTGTGGACGCACCTGAGTCAAATTGAAAATTTTCTGTTCCGCTTGGTCAAGAACAAAGTCCAACGCCATCGGTGTCTGGTAACCCAATTGAACAATCTCATTTCCCGATTGGATCAGTTGACGGCGCAGGTACTTATCCATCACCAACGCTGCGTAGCGGTCAATATTCACGGCTGACACCGTGCGATCCATTAACTGCGCTATCTTGCTCTGACCCCCCACCTTGTCTAATAATTTATGGTCATACAACCAAGAGGTAACGCTCATGAAATCCGTTGGCTTACCTTCATGGTGCAGAATGAAGGCAGATCTATAGATTTCTTGGTGAACGCTAACGTAGAAAGCTTCTGGAGATAATAAATCTACCACTCGACTCATTGCTTCAGGATCAAGCATGATCCCACCCAAAATAGACTCCTCCGCCTCGATGTTTTGAGGCGGTACAGAGCTAGGGATGATTGAAAGGTTAAAGTTTGAAGCCATCGCCAGAGATAGCGAGTACAACCAGAGGGTAGGGGAGCAGGGGAGCGGGGGAGCGGAGGGCTGTAATTCCTTGTTCCCCTGGAAGGGCGGGTTGAGTTAAGTTATCGGGACAGTTCCAAACCGTTATCGGTAAAACCCGCCCCTACATCCGGAGTAGAGATGTAGCATGCTACGTCTCTACATCGGAGCAACGTGAATTTCTATAACCGCCGTAACTTCTGGATGCAGTTTGACTTGTGCTTTGTAGAAACCGAGCTTGCTGATATCGGGAAGCGTGATTCCCCGACGATCTACCTCTTGGTTTGTGGTTTCTTGAATGGCTTCTGCTACCTCGGCTGCCGTAACCGTACCAAAGATTGCCTCTTGTTCACCCACTTGCTTGCGGATGGTAAAGCGACCTATGGTTTCTAATGCTGTCTTACGGGCTTCAGCTTGCTGCTTTTCTTCGAGTAAACGTTGTCGCTCTTGTTCTTTGCGCCGCTCAACTTGCTTGAGAATACCAGCAGTGGCTAAGGTTCCAATCCCATGGGGAATTAAATAATTACGAGCATAGCCAGGAGCGACGTCCACCAGTTCGCCGGATTTGCCTAGCTTCCTAACGTCTTGATTTAAAACTAACTGTACACGTTTTGCCATTGTCTTTTTTGGGTACGGGCTATTTGACTTAGATTATTGATGCTTACTCAGAACTCCAATTATACGAAAATTTGGGATTCGTGTAGAGACGTAGCATGCTACGTCTCTACACCCTGGGTTAAAATTGATCCTTCATTCCCCGCAATCGGGCAAAGGTTTGCACGGGTTCTGTACTGTTGACCGCTTCTTGGAGTGTCGGTTGTTCCCAGCGCAAAAAGGGATTCGTCAGTTTTTCTACGCCCAGTAAGGAGGGGACTGTTGCCTCTTTTCGACGACGAGCCGCTTCAACGTCAGTATAGCGGCTTTGCAGGTCTGGGTTGTTGGGATCAACGGTTTGGGCAAATTTCAGATTCTTTAGGGTGTATTCATGGGCGCACCAGACACGGGTGTTGTCCGGTAACCTTCGCAGCTTACTCAAGGAATCAAGCATTTGCGTGGGTGTCCCTTCAAAAAGCCTGCCACATCCTCCGGCAAATATGGTATCACCACAGAATAACTCACCCACATCATCGCTGGTGACCGGGGGAAAATAGTAGGCAATATGCCCGCTAGTATGACCGGGAACAAAAAAGACCTCAGCCGTGCGATCGCTAAACTTAACCGGGTCTCCCTCTTGTAAAAATACCTGTTGTCCCGGAATTCTGCCACGATCTTGGGTTCCCCCATAGACACAGACATCAGGGTATCGCTGAATTAATTCTTGATTTCCACCCACATGATCCGAATGATGATGAGTGTTAAAAATTGTTACTAACTCTGCACCCAGTTTTTCCAGATGCTGTAATACAGGTTGAGCCTCGGCTGGATCAACCACAGCAGCAATGTTCTGTTCAGGTTCATGCAGCAAAAAGATATAGTTATCTGAAAGGGCTGGTAGTCGATGGACTTGCATATTGAATCGTTTCTCCAAGAGAAAAGTTTGCTATCAATCATTTTCCCTATTCGACAGATAAACCACCTCAATGGCAAATCGTGTCAATAGGCATTAGATTTAGAATGGAAATACTCGCATAGCCTTTAACCTTCATCCTAGTCTCTACTGCCGCTCACTCAGCTTGAGATGACGAACCTCGGTTAACTAGGCTATCTTAGTCGAAAATCTAGGTCACCGCTAAAAAAGACTAACCGCCCATGGCAGGAACTGTTCAACGCCCCTCTAGTCCCGCGATCGCGCCAATTGTTGATCGGATTCTCGATACAGGTCAATTGAGCCGTTGGGAGTATCTTCAGTTGGTTACTACGATGCTTTCTGACTATAAAGTTACGGAAGAGGAACGTAGTTATATCAATCGTGTCTTGGATGAACGGCAAATGGGACGACTACAGTGGATCAGTTAAAAAAGACAAAATCGTTGAAACCTAAACGGAAAATTTCATTAGTTGTCAGTGACTTATCGAGCAGTGGATCTGGCAGGTGGGGCGGAGCCGTGCGACCTTTTTTATTGTATAAAGCTCTCAAGAAACTCAATTATGAAGTCGAAGTTATAGGATTTGTTCCCCACGAGCAGAGTTCAGATATTCCGCATTCTGAAATTCCTATTATTACAATTCCCGCTTATAATTATCCAAAATTCATTATTTCAATTAATACTCTAATTAAAAATATTCAAGGCAATATTATTTATGCCAGCAAATTAAAACCAACAAGTTTTGGGGTTGCCCTTATTAAAAAGTTTAAAACCAGATGTCCTGTTCTCTTAGATATAGACGATTGGGAGTTAAGTTGGTATGGAGGTGATGATTGGGCATACCGTCCTAGCATAAAACAATTCGCTAGAGATATTTTAAAACCTGAAGGCGCTCTCAGAAATCCGAATCATCCTGTTTATTTAAGGTTGACCGAAGGGTTAGTTTCCCAAGCTGATGTAATTACAACTCACACCCATTTCATGCAAGAACGGTTTGGTGGTGTATATCTACCTCAGGGCAAAGATACGACAGTGTTTGACCCCAGTCAGTATAATCCAGAAACCAGTAGAAAACGATATGATCTGACTGACTATCGAGTTCTCATGTTTCCAGGAGCGCCACGCCCTTATAAAGGTGTAGAAGATGTTTTAATCGCGCTCGATCAATTAAATGAGCCCGACTTAAGGCTTGTCATTGTTGGGGGTAGTCCATACGATGATTATGATCATCAACTGATGGAAAAATGGGGACGTTGGATTATCAAGTTACCCAGATTACCTGTGTCAGCAATGCCTGAAGTCGTTGCGGCAGCTCATATTGTAGTCGTTCCTCAGCGCGATACTCCAGCAGCTAAAGCTCAGTTTCCACTCAAACTAACCGATGCTATGGCAATGGGCAAACCAATTTTATCCACCCGCGTTGGCGACATTCCAGAAATTTTAGGAAACACGGGTTATTTGGTCGATGCCAGTTCTCCTGAACAAATTGCTGATAAAATTCGGTGGATATTTCAAAACTACCAAGACGCCAATGAGCGAGGGAAAGAAGCGAGACAAAGGTGTATGGAGTGTTACAGTATAGATAAAATGGCAGATATACTATCTGAAGTGATTAGTCAATTATAGTTTTAAGTATTGATCATACTAAACAAATAAGACTCTATGGCTTCCAATTTATTATCAAAAGTTATTAGACGATATCCGATTCGAGTGGGGACAACGGTTCTCTTAGGATTATCGGGTGGATTATTTAACGGTATTGGTACAGCCCTAATCGCTCCGATCGTTTTAAATCTTTTAGGTATAGATTTAGATTTAAAAAGTGGTCCGCCCATTCTCCAGGCGATTATGTCTCCCTTTAATAACCTGCCGGGAAATTATCGACTGGTAGCGATGGCGGGAGCTATTGTGGGACTCATTATATTAAAAAATCTTTCTAATTATGCCAGTACATTAGCCTCCAGTTCGTTGAGACGCCGAATTACATGTGATTTACGTGAAGCCGGCGTGAAATTATTGCTCGACGTAGATATAGATTTTTACTCTCGCATGAAAGTCGGTGATCTAGTGAATCGCCTAGGGACAGAAATTGGTCGAGCCGCTGGGGAGGTCAGCACTATACTGAATATGATGGTGACGGTGACGAATGCCCTAGTATTTCTCGCCTTACTACTGGCTCTTTCCTGGCAATTAACTTTAGCTTCAACGGTTCTGGTGGCTATTGTGGCGTTAGTCAATCAATACTCAATTAGTCGTGCCAAAGCATTTGGCAAACAGCTATCAAGTCTGTCAAAAGCTTATTCGATTGCTGTGCTAGAAACGTTGAGTGGAATTCGACTCGTTAAATCTACTGGTAATGATGAGAGAGAGTATCAGCGAATCCGAAAGCTAATCCGCGATCGCGAAAAGGCGGATTTTAAATCCCAGGCAAACAATGCAGCTATAGCACCTGTTGGTGAAGTGACTAGCATTGTCGGTTTGCTGACAATTGTATTTATGGGACGAATATTTTTTGCTAGTCAGATAGAGGCTCTATCGGCGGTATTACTAAGTTTTCTCATCTTACTGCAACGGCTCTTACCGTTAATTTCCCAATTAAATAAAGCGAGGGGTTCCTTAGCGAATAGTTCAGCCAGTGTGGAAGTAGCACATGACTTCTTGCGTTATGATAATAAGCCCTTTATGCAGCCGGGTTCTCAGCCTTATCATCCATTGAAAAAAGGAATTTATTTTCATCAGCTATCGTTTGCCTATCCGACTCAACCGAACAAGGTAGTGTTAAAAGAGGTTAATTTAGATTTACCTCGTGGGACAACATTAGCGTTAGTGGGAGCATCGGGTGCAGGTAAGTCAACGTTAGCGGATTTATTACCACGATTTTATGATCCCACAGAGGGGAGTATCACCCTAGATGGAATCGATTTACAGGAGTTTGATATCAAAAGTCTGCGTAATAATATGGGAATTGTTAGCCAGGATACTTTTTTGTTCAATACCTCGGTTCATGATAATATTGCTTATGCTCGACCAGATGCTTCCGAAAAAGATGTGATTGAAGCGGCGCGACGGGCGAATGCCTTAGAATTTATTGAACAACTCCCTGGGGGGTTTAATACGATGATTGGCGATCGCGGGGTATTATTATCAGGAGGACAGCGTCAGCGCCTTGCTATTGCTCGCGCTATTTTACAAAATCCGGATATCTTGATTCTGGACGAAGCTACGAGTGCATTAGATACGGTTTCTGAGCGTTTGGTGCAAGAAGCGCTGGAGGAATTGAGTCGCGATCGCACAACTTTGGTTATTGCTCACCGCCTTTCGACTGTGCAAAACGCCGATCAAATTGCGGTTTTAGAGAAAGGGTGTGTGATGGAAGTCGGGAAACATGACGAACTTTTACGCAAAGGAGGATATTATGCACGGTTGTATCAGATGCAATTTGCGGAACATCCTCAAGGTACGCCCACCACAAATCCTGCTTTAATGAAAGCCTCTCACGAAGTCCGAACCATGCTCAATTCCATGCTCGGTTCTATCCGGTTGTTAGCGGATGACTTAGTAGATACCCCAGAAGAGGAGAATGAATTATTAGAAGAATCCTATAGTTCAGCCATTAATATCCTTAATACTATTGAATTGTTTGAGAATAGCGCTAGAATGTCAAAAAAATAGGCGTTACTCTCTTCAAAATCTTTAAAAAATATAACAATCCGATGAATAAATATTATATTTTTTTCACGAGAAATGTATTACCTAAACCAGAAGCTCATATAGTTCATGATGTTAATACGGCTAATGCAGCAGCAAACCTGGGTTATCCGGCTGTTTTAGTCTATCTTCAAAAACCACGGCAATCCCTTAATCCCATTGACTGGATTTATCCATTTCGCCTGAATCAGCCAGAGGAAACAATTGTTAAACATTACAACATTCACAATAAACTTAAAGTTATTCCCCTAGCCATGCCGTGGCCCATTGGTCGAATTGGAGGAAAGTGGACTCACCCCAGTACGATCGTCTGCAAGTACTATTTTCCTGTTCATATTTTTCCTCATACTAAAGTTTTGCATACTTTAGATTGGAATTTGGTAAAGATAGCTATTAAATCTGGTATTCCAGTTATTTACGAGCGAGAACACTATCCCAACCATAAATATGAACCAGAAATTGTCCAGCATCCTCTCTTTCAAGTAGCGGTAACAGTTGCCGAACCTGTGCGCGAGAAAATGATTCAAAAGGGAATGCCACCAGAGAAAATTCTCAAGCTTCATCTTAGCTTTAATCAATCGTTTCTAGTTCGACAACCTGACAAAGCTGAACAATGGCGACAAAAGTTGCTAGCCGAGGGACGACAAAACTTGATAGTATATTCAGGAGGATTGTATCGATTTAAAGGGGTTGATCTGCTAATTGATGTTGCTAAAAAATTACCCCAGATTCAATTTGCCTTTGCTGGAGGAGATGAATCGCAGGTACAAGCCTATCGTCAACTAGCCAGGGAAAAACAGGTTGATAATGTTACGTTCTTAGGTTACATTCAGCACGAACATTTACCTAGTTTACTGCAAGCTGCCGATATCTTAGCTCATCCGCACTGTTCGGGCGAAGCAGCAACGTTTACCTCACCCCTCAAATTTTTTGAATATTTGGCGTCTGGAACTCCTATTGTAGCAACAGAGATCCCACCATTAATGGAATTCAAGGAGACAAATATGATTGCGGTTTGGTGTGAACCTGATAATCCCAATCAATTCGCTCATTGCCTTCAATATACTCTAGAAACCTATCCCCGAAGAAAGAATGGTCATTCAGAGCAAATTGGTTTTGCTCGTCAATTTTCTTGGGAAAATCGATTAGCAAAGATTATGAGGTACATAAAATAGAAAAAAAATAAATTATGTAATTAATCAGGTAACAATGTCTGTACAATTAAACTATGAGTTCAAAATATGATAATGCCTAATTTTTTAATTGTAGGGGCGGCGAAAACAGGAACGACTTCACTTTATAGATATTTAAAGCAGCATCCGCAAATTTACATGAGTCCTGCAAAAGAACCAAAGTTCTTTGCCTATGAAGGAGAAACATTGAATTTTTGCGGTCCCGATGACTCCAAAGAAGCCAAGTCAGTTGTGACTAACATTGATGCCTATCAAGCACTATTTGATAAAGTAACCGATGAAATAGCGATTGGCGAAGCATCTACAATCTACCTTTACAGCTCGAATGCGGTTAAACGGATAAAACACTATATTCCTCATGTGAAGCTGATTACTATGCTTCGCAATCCAATTGATAGAGCTTATTCAAATTTTTTACATTTGGTCTACCAAGGTCGTGAACCATTAACAGATTTTGCCCAAGCTCTTGAACAAGAAGAACAGCGAATATTAGATAACTGGTGGCCTTTTTGGCATTACAAAAAACGGGGGTTATACTATGTCCAACTGAAACGCTACATTGATGTGTTTGAACGTGATCAGATTAAAGTTTATATCTATGAAGATTTCCAGAATAATCTTTTCAGTGTTTTACCAGACATTTTTAAATTTTTAGAAGTCAACGAAACATTTATTCCTTGTTTATCCGAAAGAGTTAGAGAATCCCGCCGCGCTCCAAAAAATAAAACTTTATATGCACTCTTTAACAAACAAAACCCAATCAAATCGATATTGAAGCCACTGTTTCCCGATAAACTGCGCCAGCAAATTACGTTCACTGTTAACAATGGAAATCTTGTTAAACCTAAAGTTTCACAAGAAGTCCGCAAGCAACTCGTCGAATTTTATAGAGAAGACATTCTTCAGCTTCAAGAGTTGCTTCAGCGAGATTTGTCAAAATGGTTAGAGTATTGAGAATGAAGTGACTTGGGCAAAAAAACTTTGTTCAAACTTGACAAGTTTAGCATTTATAAGTTAAGGTCATAAAATGCCTTTATACACCTGCTCGGATCAGGTAAAGATATAGCAAAAGCAGCTCAAAGCCTGAGAGTCACAGCGATTTATCGCTTCTCTACGGGATTAGGACTAAGGAAAAGTCGTTAGGCTTAGTACAAGTGTTAAGTTAGACAGTGCTGTCGCTTGTATATCTGATGTTGTGTCTTAGTCCTAACCTACTAATGAGCTAGCTACCTGTACGGCTACATTTAAGGACAATTCCATGAGTTACGCAATTATTGAGACAGGCGGCAAACAACTACGAGTTGAACCCGGTCGTTTTTACGACATTGAACTCCTGCCCGTTGAACCCGAAGAGAAAGTCACCATTGAACGGGTGTTGCTGGTTGAGCATAATGGTGACGTCACCATTGGTCAGCCTTTAGTTGAAGGGGCAACAATCGAAGGCACGGTGATGCGACATTTTCGCGATCGCAAAATCCTGGTCTACAAGATGAAGCCGAAGAAGAAAACCCGCAAAAAACGGGGACATCGCCAGGAAGTTACCCGTCTGATGGTTGATGCTATTAGTATGAATGGTTCAGTGTTAGCGGGTACTAGCGCTGAATCCCCAGAAACGCCGACGTCAGCGACGCCTGTAGAGGTAATGCCAACTGAGGCTGAGGAGTCAGCCCCTGAAGCAACATCGGAAACGGCTTCAGAATAAGAATAGGAATCTACTCACACCAAATCCGCCTTTATCACTCCATGCAAGAGGAGGCGATTGAAATCGCTGCTACACAAGCAAAGTCCGCCTGCGCGGACTAGGTTATAACAGGGGTAGCTAACCCGGATTTGGTATCACACCATTAAAACAAGAGGAGACTATGGCTCACAAGAAAGGTACAGGTAGTACTCGTAACGGTCGTGACTCTAATGCCAAGCGGCTAGGAGTTAAACGCTTTGGCGGTCAAGTCGTCAAAGCAGGTAACATTTTGGTGCGTCAGCGTGGCACAAAATTTCACCCCGGTACCAATGTCGGTTGTGGCAAAGATTATACTCTATTTGCCCTGATTGATGGCACGGTGACCTTCGAGAGAAAGGGTAAATCTGGCAAGAAGGTGAGCATTTATCCAGTTGCGGCTGAAGCTGAACTGGCAACAGCTCAGGTTTAGGTTTTTCGGTTGGGTCTCTTCCCTAGACCCAACCTACCCCCTGAAGCTAGCTCAGTTGTAACCCAGTTCATGTTAAGATACATTTCAATTCTGAAAATTCGCTTAGAAAGGAAGACTTAACTATGGAAGCAGCCATGCTGTTGGCGAAATTGCCTGAAGCCTACTCTATCTTTGACCCTATCGTAGACGTTCTCCCAGTCATCCCCGTCTTTTTCTTGCTGCTAGCGTTTGTTTGGCAAGCGGCTGTGGGTTTCCGGTAAATCACGAAAATAAATCATGGCAAGGACACCCAGTTAGGGGAAATGGCACTGACTTTAGAGTTTGTAGTAAGCAATGCGAGCGCTTCTGGCACGCTTCGTGCCTACTACAAACCCAGCTTAAGTCATCAACATTCCAGTTAGGGGTGTCCTGATTCATAGTCCACAGCTTTATATATTTAGCTGCGTCCGCCAATGGTTTTCTGAAACGCCGATCGCTCACCAAGGCGTTTAATATAGTCTGAAATAGCTGGGTACTCGCTTAGGTCAAGCTGTAACATGATCGGGATATAACTCAAATACGATCCCACAGCCACATCAGCGACACTAAACTTATCTCCCAACAAGAACGGTTGATTCTGTAAACGTTGCTCAAGCGGGGGAAATAATTTCGCCATTTCCCGCTCTCGACTCGCCTCCACAAAAATTCCCGGACCAAGCGTCGCATTGGCAAACAAAATCCATTGAGCTATGGTGGCTTGCTCCTCCAATCCGTTCAGGTTGCCATATTTTTGAGCCAGGTAGAGCAAAATTGCTCCCGACTCCCACAGTTGGAAATCCTCATCCATAATAGCTGGGACTTTACCCATGGGATTAATCGCCAGATAATTCGGCTGGCGATGTTCTCCAGCTTGCATGTCTAACAATACATAGTCGTAGGGAACGCCCAATTCTTCTAAATACCACTGGACAATTGACGCCCGACTGCGAGAGCCACCATAAAGTTTCAGCATCGTTGTTTTGATTAAAGAACTTTGTGAGTGTATTCGTGCTGTTTAACGTCGTCTTCCTTACGCACAACTCGTATCTGATTCAGCACCCGCTTGCGTTCGATGGAGTAATTGAAATCATTGCGCGTTGTACCAGGGGGAATGTGGGCTTGTGCCTCCGGACGAGTTTTGTAGGTGCGAGCTGCGGCGATCGCGCGGGCGATAAAATCATCGCAAAAATGAGCCTCTGCGGGAAATTCCGGCGGTTTTTCTGGGGTGTCACCACTGATAACCTCGCCCAGTGTGGTGCCACACGCCATGGAATAGGAGGTCGGAATCCCTTTGAGAACTGCCTCCAGAGCCGCCGAAGGAATTGGTTCCAGGATTTTCACCTCCTCAACTTCACCCTCTTGTTTCAAGAAGCAGGTGGCTAACCCTACCACTAAATAGTTATCTGCACTAACGTCAGGAGCATCCTGTAATGCTGTTGTCGTTGCCATTTTTCAGTGTCCTTAATTATTCCCAACCCAAACCAATCAGTTACTTGGGTTGCATTTTACCACCTTCTAGACGGGACATTCTTTATCTGTGGGTCAGACTGGGCAATCACTTGCTGGGGAATGTAAAGAAACGTTGCAGATTTCTGGCACGTTACCGTTAACCCTGTAAGTTTGGGGGACGGAGCATCGCCAGATGGCAATAAAGGTTTGAGTGCTGATTACAATTGTGCCAATTTTTGTAGGTACACACAGCTAGCGGGGTGAACAACACCCAGGATAGAGGGAATGACTCAGCTTCATTCATTAAGATTTCAGGAAAGCAACTAAGTTGTGCTGTAGATTTCTCATAGAACATCAATATGTTGGGTTGGCTGGTGATTATTAAGAGGAGTAAAGACGCCTCAGGAAGTGACACACCGACACCAACTCGCGGGGTGCAGCCAGACTTAAGGTTGATTGTAGATAGACCGCAGGTGTTGTTGGAGAACGATTATGAACGCTCATGTATTTATCAAAGGCGATGAACAGAATAGACAATGGATTCCCATGTCCCGCCGGAAACCCCAGCCTTTACCCACGATTACACTGACCCCTCAAACCCCTGACCACCTTTCGATTAAAAATTTACGCACCTCAGCTCAACGCAAAGCCAAACAGGGAGAGTACAGGAGTGCGATCGCGCTTTTGAGTCAGGCAATTAAACATCATCCTACCCACGCCATTGACTATAACAACCGAGGATTGATTTACTTCCAAATGGGTCAGCGTCAAAAAGCTTTAGACGATTACAACCGAGCCTTACAACTCAATCCCGAATTGGACAGCGCTTACAATAATCGCGGCAATTACTATGCTGCCATGGGACAATTAGCCAAAGCCCTTGCTGATTACGAAAAAGCATTGGATCTCAATCCCCGTAATGTTCGCACTTGGATTAACCAAGCCATTACATTTCGGGAATTAGGGCTTTATGACCTCGCCATCGAAAACCTGGACTTGGCTTTAATCCTGGGATGCCTACAAAACCACATCTATGCCGAACGAGGTCGTACCTATCATCTGCGAGGGGACTGGAACTGCGCGATCGCTGACTATCAACGCGCCCTCTCTCAACTCCCTGTGTCAGGAACCTCGGGTCGTCTGCGCCAGAAAGTTGAAACCTGGATGGGTGAGTTGCTTGATCCCTTAAGCGCATGAATTCAAACCTCAACAGGGGGTTGAAACTGTTCCCTCTCTCCACCCCAAAATTTATTCAGCAGCCCCTATTTAGTTATCGGGCATGAGACGTCGATCTTCCCAGACGACTTGACGCTGATTTGGATCAACCCGATAACTTTGATCTTGCATAACTCGTCTAGCTTGTGCCGGATCAAACGCTTCGCCGAAGTCACTGCGGAGTTTCTGAACACGGCTTTGGGTGCGTTTCACTTCCGATCGTACTTCTTGCAACTTCGCCTTTTGGGACAGATGATAGGGCAACAGTTGTGCCAATCCCGCGATCGCGGCAGTACAAAGAATCAGATTTACCACTAATTTAACCGTAATTTCACCCGCCACAACGGAGTAGGAATGCCGCCGAGGACGACGCTCTTGGCGAGTAACCCTGCGGCGGGTTGGTAAAGGTTGCCGAGTGGGTCGAGAGGTTGGGATTGCATTCATCTCAAAAAAAACTCGCTGGAGACTCCCGTTATCGTCTTTGATTTAGCGGCAGAGGAAAGCTCGGCATAAAAGTATCGCTTCCCTTGTACAAAAGTTGGTAAGACCCCTACCGCCTTATTGACTAACGACGTTTGACGTGCCAGCGTTCACCTCTCGTCTGGATCGTTACAGACTCGTGCTTTTAAACTGTACGCCTAGGGGTTGATGGAACGTATGTCCGTTGCCAAAATGAAATGCTAACAATCGCTAACATTTTCATCCGGCTTCATCCTGGCAGTGTCGGCACTCACCAGTCCACAGACTGAAACGACCGAGCTGGTCGCCTAAAGTTCAGATCATAGACGAAGAGTTTTCCGCAGGCAATACTCTGCTGAAGATAGTCAGATACCTTAAAGCATTTTGCTGCCATTATCCGGAATTATGAGATGAGGGGTGCAACTCAAACCGTATCTACAAGACAAGGGTGGACATCACACCCCTCATCCTTGCCAGTTCCCAGCCAGATTGAGAATGAGAACTACTTATAGAGTTCCGTAGCTAAACGGAAGGCTAAGATACCGGGAATGAGCGCTACGACGAGAGCGACGAAAACTTGGGTATCTGAAAGGGACATGGTTTACAAGCTCCTAATTAAACATCAATATGACCTTTAGTCTACTGGCTATTGCTCCGTTTTCGGCAGAAATTTCGGGCAACACGTTAAGATTAGTTAACAGAAGGACTCATAGTTGCCGAGCAAGAGCAGCTTACGTCCTCGTCAATACTCGAAATCATTATTTATTTCATTTATTTCATTAATGCTGGATCAAGTTTTTAAGTTACCGTTCAATCTAGGAATAGAAGCCCCCTTAGTCCTGCTGATTTTGGTTGCCCTCGAAGCCGTGCTGTCAGCCGATAACGCGATCGCGCTGGCAACAATTGCTCAAGGGTTAGAAGACAAGCAACTTCAGCGACAAGCGCTGAACTTTGGCTTGGTGGTGGCTTATGTCCTGCGGATCAGTCTGATTCTGACGGCAACGTGGGTGGTCAAGTTTTGGCAATTTGAACTTCTCGGTGCTGCTTATTTGCTTTGGTTAGTCTTCGAGCATTTCACCTCAGAGGAAGATGAACAACATCACCATCATGGACCCCGATTTACATCGCTGTTACAAGTGATTCCTCTGATCGCCATTACTGATCTAGCATTTTCCTTAGATAGTGTCACCACCGCGATCGCGATTTCTGACCAAATCTGGCTGGTTCTGGCAGGTGGCACCATCGGTGTGATTACTCTACGATTTATGGCAGGTTTATTCATCCGCTGGCTACAGGAGTATGCCAATCTGGAGGATGCGGGTTACATTACCGTCGGTATAGTCGGATTGCGACTTTTGGTTCGGGCGATTAATCCAGAATTCGTGCCGCCCGAATGGTTAATGATTACCATTATTGCTTTGATCTTCCTTTGGGGATTTGCCCAACGCACGAATGAAGCTGACAACTCACTACCCGAAGTTAATGAACAGCCTGAATAAGTCGGTGGGAAAAATTGAGGATCGTCATTTGTCATTTGTCATTTGTCATTTGTCATTTGTCATTTGTCATTTGTCATTTGTC
>NZ_JAVJQP010000106.1:0-19589 GCF_040218875.1 Coleofasciculus sp. D1-CHI-01 | reverse complement strand
GTAAAACCCGCCCCTACACATTGACACGCTTATCCCATGAAAACACAAAACCTGTGAATCAGGGCGGGTTTAATTCCATTTGGGTACAATCGAAAAGATAGTAGTAAAACCCGCCCCTACACATTGACACGCTTATCCCATGAAAACACAAAACCTGTGAATCAGGGCGGGTTTAATTCCATTTGGGTACAATCGAAAAGATAGTAGTAAAACCCGCCCCTACCCATTGACGCGCTTATCCCATGAAAACACAAAACCTGTGAATCAGGGCGGGTTTAATTCCATCAGGGTACAATCGAAAAGATAGTAGTAAAACCCGCCCCTACCTATTGACGCGCTGATCCTATAAAACGTCAACCCCCATCCCAGTTTAAGATGAGTTACTATGGTCTTGACCAACTCCGGGAATCCATGGTGAAAATCCTGAATCCCGCTAAAGGAGAAACCGCAGGTTCAGGTTTCATCATCCGTTCTGATGGTTATTTAATCACTTGTCACCATGTTATTTATCTACTCGATCGCCTTATAGTAGAGTATCAGGGACAGGAATACGAGGCGCAATGGTGCGAAGCCTTATCCAATCCTGATGTTGATATTGCCATTCTCAAAATTAATATTGAAAACGCCCCCGCCGTACCGATAATTAATCCGCAACAGTTATCAACCTCGGTAACGGTTTATGGATTTCCGCCCTCGCAACAGAAATATTTTCCCGAAGGAATTAACTTTTCCGCCCCAACCATTCGCCCCAGTGCGCCTGTTAAAATTCTACCCACCTATCGCATCCAAACCGTAACCGGGACAAATCCTTGGAATCAATTACCCCAAAAACAGTCTACCTTTGTATCCCATCGAATTGATACGAAAGTTGATTCAGGAACCAGCGGCGGCGCAGTTTTTGCTGAAGAGTTGGGTGGTGTGGTAGGCGTGATTCAGTGTAGTAAACGGGATGAAAGTTATCTGATTCGCTGGGACAATTGTTTAGAGAGTTTAGATGCACTGGGGTTAGAACCAGAGAAAAATGCGGTTTGTCAATTTCTGGAGGCGATTGAAAATGATCAACGATTTAAATCCATTGGCTTTTTCCACACCCCGCAAAACGTTCTATTGCAAGCGCAATATATTCCGATTCAAGTTACGCTGGAACGGAAATATAAGCATGAAGTAGAAACGACGTGGGGGTATGGGGAATCTGAGGCAGAAATTAAACGAGTTTATGCGCTCAAAGGTGGAGTGGAAGAAGTTGAGGAATCGCGACAAACTCAGGTGGATTGGCAAGAAGCAAAAAAAGAATATTCAAGAGTAATGGTTTTGGCTGATCCGGGGATGGGAAAGTCTACGTTATTAAAAATGGAGGCGGGATTAATCGCTAAACAGGAGAGGGAAAACCTAACCCCCCAGCCCCCTTCCCTGCAAGGGAAGGGGGAGCAATATTTTCCTAGAATAAATTCCATAACCCCCCTTTTGAAGGGGGGTAGGGGGGATCAAAAAGCCTTGGCTGAGAGTTCAACTGTAGACTTAAACAAGGTAGTAAATGGAAAAATAGACAATGTAATATTCCCCCTATTTCTGCGCCTATCCGATTTAGATGAAACCCCCGAAGAAATCATTAATGCAATCCCTGAACTGATCCAGCGAGATTATCCCAAAAATTATCCGGCTATCGACACCCTACTCAAAGACAAATTAGCAAACGGCAAATGTTACTTACTCTTAGATGCCTTAGATGAAGTCTCCAAAGAAAATCGGACTCGTTTAGCCGAAAAGCTGAACCGATTTGCCCGCAATTATAACTGTCCGATGATTTGCACCTCTCGCATTGTTGGCTATGGCGGTGCATTTTTGTCAGAGGCGAAGGAAGTAGAAATTGTTCCGTTTAGTCAAAAGCAAACCGAAGCTTATATTCAAACCTGGTTTAAAAATGCGGCGGGTTATCTAGAGGATGATTCTGTCTCAGCCGAGGGATTGATTGAAGAACTCCGCCATAAACCCCAAATTGGGGGATTAGCTCAAAATCCATTATTGTTGTCATTACTGTGTAGTTTATATCAAGTCAAAGGATTGACGCTTCCAGCACGGCGAACTCAGGTGTATGGTAAAGCCGTAGATTATATGTTGGGAAAATGGGGAATTGACAATCATCGACAATCGGCTAATCAGGCGCGAGTATCAGCAAAAAAAGAGCTTTTGCAGGAACTGGCTTATCAATTGAGTGATGAAGGCAAGGAAATTTTTTCCATAGACGAACTCAGGAGTAAGATAGAAAACTATCTGAGAAGTGAACAGGCGTGCAGCGAGTTTAAAACGCTGAGTGCGGCGAGTTTGATTGAGGAATTGTCGGAAAAGGATGGTATTATTCAACTATTGGATAGAGGGGGCGATCGCTATCTCTTTCTCCACCGCACGTTTCAGGAGTATTTGACGGCGGCGTATTTGTGTCGAGTTGAGAATGGGGTGGCGTTAACGCGGCAGCATTTTTGGAACTATGACTGGCATGAAACCCTAAGTTTAATGGCGGGATTGATGGATGATCCGATTCCTTTGTTGCAAGGGATTATGAAGGAAAAGGATGATATTTTTAAGACGCTTTTACTGTTGGCAGGGCGATGTCTGGCGGAATGTTCAGAATGTTCTCACCCTTTGGTTACTAAGGTAATTGATAGACTGTACAAGTTTTGGCTGTCTTATCCAAGGGTTGGTTTTATTACCTCCACGCTTATGGCGCTGAGTCAGGTGAATTCACAGATGGTTCAGAGGTGGCAAGATGCCCTCAATGATTCCGATAGTTACGTGAGAAGGAAAGCAGCAAATGCTTTGGCTGAGATAGGCAATCCTCAAGCTGTCGAGATTTTAATCGCTGCCCTCAATGATTCACGTGGAATCGTGCGATTATATATGAAAGTGGGTAAGATAGGAGATGCCAAAGCTGTGAATGGTTTATTTGCTGCCCTCCATGATTCCGATCGTTACGTGAGATGGAAGGTAGCAGAGGCTTTGGCTGAGATAGGCAATCCTCAAGCTGTCGAGGGTTTAATCGCTGCCCTCAATGATTCCGATCGTTACGTGAGATGGAAGGTAGCAGAGGCTTTGGGTAAGATAGGAGATGCCAAAGCTGTGGATGGTTTAATTGCTGCCCTCAATGATTCTGATAGTGACGTAAGAAGGAATGCAGCAGAGGCTTTGGGTGAGATAGGGAATGCTAAAGCTGTCAATGGTTTAATCGCTGCCCTCAATCATTCCGATTTTTCCGTGAGAATGGATGCAGCAGACGCTTTGGGTAAAATAGGCAATGCAGAAATCTTGAAAAAGCTAATTAAGTTCCTCTATATCAACATCTATCGCGATGACATATTCCCCCTAGCGCGGACATTAGCCGTTCGATTTAGCAAGGAAAACCTACCTTTTATTCCCGTCTATCCTAAATTAGTTCGCTTTAGCTATTCACCTATATTGGCAACAGTGAAGCGTCTTTTGCGAGAGCAAAAACAAAAAGCAAGGAAAAAGCGTTTAACGGGGTGATTGGTTCAGGATTCAATTTTGAACTGGGGAGGGCGGGTTTGGCACAACAGTTATCGGTTACATCCCACAAGTTAATCCCTAAACCTGTCCCTACGGATTGTTTTTACGATCGCGCGATACAATAGACAATCTTTTGAAGACAAGATTACGGCATTCTGTCAAGTCCAAGAAACACTGGGATTAACCTGGAAGGAGGCGACTCGCAACGATGACAACGACGCTAGATCAAACCATTACCTTAGCCGAATTCCTCAACCTGCCAGAGACAAAACCTGCTAGTGAATTTATTAATGGTCGCATCTACCAAAAACCAATGCCCCAAGGCAAACACTCTCGCCTAAAGTGTCAACTTTGCAATAAGATAAACCACGTCGCTGAAGAGTCGCAAATAGCCCTCGCTTTTCCTGAACTGCGTTGTACCTTTGGCGGGCGTTCAATTGTTCCTGATGTTACGGTATTTCAATGGCAACGAATACCCATTGATGCTAACGGTGAAATCGAATCTCTTACAGGTTCCTGACTTTTTGGATTTAAATCTAACCGTTGCTCAGGTATTTGCTGGGTTAAAGGCTGGAAAATAATATCCTCACGCTACAGTAAGTTAAGGTGAACGTCCTGGTTTCGTAGTAGGCACTTTAGTGCCAGAAGCGCTAAAGCGCTGACTACAAACTCTGATTTGTTCGCCACGCGATCGCACGGGTGGGGGAGGGCGGGTTTTGTATAATAGTTAGCGGTTACATGCCAAAGGTTTATCCCTAAACCCGCCCCTACGGGTTATGTGGATGAGGGCGCGATCGCACGGCTGGGGGAGGGCGGGTTTTGTACAACAGTTATCGGTTATATGCCAAAGGTTAGTCCCTAAACCCGCCCCTACAGGTTATGTGGATGAGGGCGGGTTTTGTACAACAGTTATCGGTTACATGTCAAAGGTTAGTCCCTAAACCCGCCCCTACGGATTGTGTGGATGAGGGCGCGATCGCACGGCTGGGGAAGGGCGGGTTTTGTTCCACAGTTAACGGTTATATGCCAAAGGTTTATCCCTCGCGCCCGCCCCTACGGGTTATGTGGATGAGGGCGCGATCGCATAGCTGGGGGAGGGCGGGTTTTGTACAACAGTTAGCGGTTATATGTCAAAGGTTTATCCCTAAACCCGCCCCTACGGGTTATGTGGATGAGGGCGCGATCGCATGGCTGGGGGAGGGCGGGTTTTGTACAACAGTTAGCGGTTATATGTCAAAGGTTAGTCCCTCGCGCCCGCCCCTACAGGTTGTATGGATGAGGGCGCGATCGCAGGATGACTTGCCTTTGGATAGATATGCTAGATTCAATGCATTGCTAAAGTTTAGAATTAAGTCAGTTTATCTTATGGGAAACAAGCAAAAACTTTCCCAAAAATGTATTTAATAATACACAAACCCGGTGAAATCAGCTAAGCATTTGCCGGATCATCGATTAGAATACTCGTCCAAAATTTTTCCCCAAATGCTTCACCGCCACTTGATCAACTGACGGGGTGTATCTACCCAAACCAACCATTCAACTCTGAGAACAACGGTAATGATGCGTAAAATAATCATCCCTTTAGGCGCTGGCGTACTTGTCACTAGCTTGACACCAACCGTCGGCGCTATGCCCATTGAACCCTCTCAATCCGACAACGCCACCCTATCAGGTGAGTCGCTACAGGGACTCGATAGTCGTAGCCTAGATAACACCACATTTTTCCCTCAAGCTTCATCGAGATCTCAACCTGAATCTCTAGCATTACCTGATAATGAATCAGAGAATGAAACTCCCGCCATCTCGTTATTTGGCATAAAACTATCGGCTGAAGAATCGCCGTCTGATTCCGACGATTACCCCTCTACTCATTTAGAATTAAGCGATTTGGAGGTTTCGGCGGGCGGATCATCCCTGGATAGTGAGCAAGTGGTGAACGTGAAGTATCGACTTCTTTCGCCTTAAACCCACATTGGGCATAAGTATTAGGGATTGGGTAAGTGTAGAGATGCTTTTGGCATCCCGTCTGTAGAGGCAGGTTTCACGACTCTCGTGTCTTATACCCAATCCGGGTTAGCCACCCCCTTGATAATCTAGTCCGCGCAGGCGGACTACCCTTCGGGAAGGCTTCGCATACATTTGTGTAGCTGCGACTTCGCCCTCGCTAGGGCTTCTACATCCCCATTAAATATTATGTTCTGATCCTGTATACATTACTTTAGTTTCATCTCCGTCTAAACTCTTATCTCGGTTTTAAACTCATCCAGTAAATTGAAAAAATAGTCAAACGCCTCTTTCTCATCGCGAGTGAACAAGATAATAATATCAGCCCACGACTTTGCCGTTCTTACCCCAAATCTTCTTTCTATCCAAGGGTGAAAATGGTCGTAAAAATCAATCTCTTCTTCAGTCGATTCAATGCCTAACTCGCTGCGGGCAAATTCATAGCCCACTAAAAAATGGCGCAGCACAGTAATTGATGGCTTGCCGATATACATGCCAGGTCTAGGTTGAATCTTGCTCAATACTGCATAGAGTCCGCCCATAGTATGTCATGCATTTAAATTGGGAATGGGTAGCGAGCAAGATGCTCGCACTACTACTGGGCTGACCCACCTAAAATGGTGAATTAGAATTGTAGGGGCGCACCGACGTGCGCCCATTTTAACGGTAAAATCTATTCCACAATTTTAGCTGTGCCACGCCACTACAAAGGTGACATGCTTCCCCTGCTTCCCCTGCTCCCCCCGCTCCCCCTGCTTTTACAGCCCACAAGGACTATCGCTACCGTTATTTTCCATGGGCGCTACCGTATGACTCAAACGCATGAAGAAGGATTGAGGCGTGTCTTCCACATCAGACACCACACCATGCAAACGCCGCACTAATGCCATAATCTTATTCCCATACTCCGGATCAGCACTCCAGCGCCGACTCAAGTCATACACCGAAGGCGCACTCCCGCGTAAGACAAACTGGAATCGAGGACTGACAATGGGCGGATGTTCAATCGGTGCAGTCGTTCCATAGGCTTTGAGATGTTGAATGTGGGCTTTCACACCCGTGCGGATATCGGGGAAAAATGCACCCGCCGGATCACTATTCGCTGTCCCTAAACCGCCAAAGTTATTCTGTTCCGGTTGTAATGAACCGCCAAAGCGTAAGAAATCGGTCATCAGACACATCTGACAAAAGGCAATGTCGTGATTGACGTCTTCTTTTTCTGCTTCTTCCATGTAAATGGTATGGATGTCGGGGAACTGGTCAAGTGCTTTTTCATTATTACTGGTGAGAAAGGCTTTCAAATCCTCTTCTGTAGCATTGCCAAACCAGATAATCTTGTCCGATTCATCCAAATCAGTTTGAGTTGCTGTATTTAGTAATACCGTTCTGGTATCACTATCCCAGCCAACAGAGATATTATAGGGCTGAAGATCAACCGCTTTTACATACACGACATTGCCATAACTGATTTGGCGAATATCCGATTCCACAGTCAGATCAACGCCTAAATTCTCTACCAGATCCGCCGGAATATAGGAATTCCCATTGACGAGAAGCCCTTTTTCGTCATGGTCATAGTTTTGAATTTGGATATTAATCAGTTGGAAATGGGGTGAAGTTTGATCCGATTTTGCCGTTTGACCACTCCATTGCAGCAATCCATCAGCCAAACCTTGAGCAAAGCGATCGCGGTTTTCTTGAAGTAAGGTTAAGTCTTCGGGATTATCTAGGAAACACAGATTGAAGATAATAGATGATGCCGCGACTTCCCGACAAAACGGAAGCTGATTTTTGGCACTCAAGGTATCGGGTTTAACACCACGAGAAAGGGGTTTTCCTGGTAAACGCAGTTCGGGAACTTTCTTCAAGAATGCCTCTAAAATCAACTTAGCATCGTCTTTGCGGTCTTCGTTTCCATCAATATAATAGGCTTCAGTACCCCGAACTGAACCATTAAAGGCATTACCACCCAGTTCTATCGCCACATCCCCAGGCAGGACGCGATCGTTGATCCATTTGATTGTACCGCCCAGATCCAGATCATCGGGTACCGTCAGGAAATTAACCCCTCGTGACTGGAGTTCCTGCACTAGGGCGTTACGGGTAAGAATCATTTCCTCGGCTTCTGTAGTCCCTAAGGCAACGACTCCGGGATCTTTAAGGTTATGACCCGCAGAAATCAAGATGCGCCCGACAGCCGTTGCGGGTGGAGGCGTGGGTTTAGTGGGTTCGGGTTCGGGTTCGGGTTCAGGTTCTGGAGTGGGTTTGGGTTCAGGTTCGGGCGGTGAGATAACCACAGGTGCGCCGAAAAATCCCAGTTGCACGAGAGTAGCCGGTCCCACCACACCATCGGTAATTAGGTTCCTTGCCTTTTGAAACAGCTTTACTGCTGCTTGAGTTCCTGGTCCAAACACGCCATCTACCCCAACATCAATTTTGGCATCTGCTAACGCTTGCTGGATTTTGCGGACATCTTCGCCATGCATGTAGGGACTTGTCAACTTAATGATTTCAAAGCCCTGCCAGACTTCCCCAAAACCGCCGATAATACTCCGATTCAGTCGCCGTTCGGTAGCGGGTCCATAGCCGCCATCTTCAGCGATTCGATCCTGGGGATTGTATCGATTCCAAACCCGTTGGAACGCCTGTACCGCTAGGCTACGAATATCACGTCCGCCGCGAATATAGTCGAAGTGAGGATAATCCCTCGGACCCAACCATCGCCAGCCATGTCGTTCTAGAAAGGGACGCCAGCCATCGGTACCTTGGATATCCAGCGCTAAACCACTTTGGTGATTACTACGAGGCGGACGGGCGGCGAGTTGAATCCCGCAGCGACGACCTCCTCGATAGTGATTGTAGAGGATAAGCTGTTGGGCGATGGTACGATATCCGGAGTTGATCACTAGGGGAATACCGCGATCGCGAATTGCCCGCCCCAAGGCGGCTTTAGCACCGGGCTGGAGGAAGGGCCACACGGCTTGTCCCAGACGCACATTCAAGTCTTCAAAACTGACCAGGGTGTCAGGCGTGAGGAAGTTCATCTCATCAATCACCTGTTGATCCAGTCCTCGCACAACATGAGTGGAACAAGAACGCACATTAAACAGAACTTCGGTAGAACCCGGGGGAGACACTGGCGGTAGCACCACAGTTTCACCGTCCCAAATCTGGATATGGTTGATGAAGGCGTACCAGGTATTTTTGTTGTTAAATCGGTCTGTGGCAAAAGCCACCCGGATATGGTGAGGTTCTCCATCCTTAGGGTCCCAACTGTGCAGTACTAACTCTGTCCCTTGGGTCAGACTATAAAGGTCGTCTGGGTTAGAGATTTGACTGCTATCGACAGGTTGCTGTTTGAGGAGGGTATCTTCAAAAATTTTAAGCGTTAAAGCCATTGGCTGTTCATAAAACAATTTGGATCAATTGTTGTAATTTTACTATAGTGCGTCGTGGGATTTCTTGTTTAAGAAAGATTAGAGTAGATTGAATTAAAGTCAAGGGTTCAACTCTTAAAATTTGATTAAGAAATAGCCATAGAACCTGCGATCGCGCTATAGCAAATCTGGGCTATCTAAGGAGTCCGACCCAATTAAAGTTGACGGTTTGAGATGGGGGAACACCTCGACCCTTCGACAGGCTCAGGGCATCGCTTACCTCGACTTACTTCGGCTTACTTCGGCTTCGCTCAGTAACACGCTCAGTAACACGCTCGGTGTGTCACAGGGAACCGTAAGGACTTAAGGCTTGTTAACATTTCTTAGTACAGCGGACAGAATTTATGTCCAGGTAATGATGTCCCTTCGCCGAAATCCCAAAGGGTTACTTATGATTCACGGACCATCTCCCCATAGCAAATATCCATTAGCTGACCAAACTCGGTTGGTTTTCTTAAATAATATTATCAAGAATCCTAACATTATCGTTGGTGACTACACCTATTACGATGATTTCGAGAATCCCGAAAATTTTGAACGGAATGTTTTATATCACTTTGATTTTGTCGGTGATCAGCTACTAATTGGCAAATTTTGCGCGATTGCCTCAGATGTCAAGTTTATTATGAATGGGGGGAATCATCGCACAGATTGGTTTACTAATTATCCCTTTCCAATTTTTGGTTCTGGATGGGAAGTCGCCATGCCTGATAGCTGGCCCCACAAAGGGGATACGGTGATTGGGAATGATGTCTGGATAGGTTATGCCGCAACAATTATGCCTGGTGTTCATGTAGGGGATGGGGCAATTATCGCCACAGCATCAGTGGTGACTCGCCCTGTCGAACCTTATACGATTGTGGGGGGAAATCCGGCGCAAGAAATCCGCAAGCGTTTTGACGATAACGTTATCAATGAACTGTTAGAGATTCAATGGTGGAACTGGGATATTGAGAAGATTACTCGTAATCTGAACGCTATTTGTGGTTCAAATATACAGGCGTTACGAGAAGCTGTATAACTGGGTGCTAGTGAAGTGCGATCGCGTCTTTCCCTGCCACTCACTCAAACCCTAACCCGACATACAGCAGATTTGCTGGTTGATGAGGTACAGTCTTCTAAGCAAGATCCCCGACTTCTTGGAGAAGTCGGGGATCTGTCTGTGTACTGTATATTCATCTTCTCCATTTGTCTCAAATCCCGATATTCGGTTGAGCATCAAAGTAGTGGCAAAGACAGTGCCGATTCCGAACAGGTAAACGGTGTTAAAGCAGCATCCGCAAAAGGCTACTACTATAGAAACAACGAGTTAAGCTGAAAGTATTACTAAGGAGGGCTGAATGAATGATCAGGAGTTGGCAACTCTGCTAAATGATCTGGAATCGGATCGGGTGGAACGTAAGGCTTCGATAGCTGACCGAAATATCATTCGTCAGGCTATTTGTGCTTTTGCCAATGATCTACCCAACCACCAGCAACCCGGAGTCTTGTTTATTGGCGTTAATAATGACGGAACTTGTGCCAATTTGCCAATTAGTGACCAACTCCTGCTCACTCTCTCTGAATATACGATCCGATGGAAATATTCTGCCTTTTCCAGACATGATTGTTCAGAAACGAACGATTATTGGATGTGAATTAGTGGTTGTAATTGTAGAACCATCTGATTCTCCACCAGTGCGTTTCAATGGACGGGTTTGGGTACGAGTAGATCCGCGCCGAGCAACAGCTACACAACAAGAGGAGCGTCGTTTAGCGGAAAAAAGACGGGCAAAGGATTTACCGTTTGATATTCTACCTCTACCATCAGCTAGCTTAGATGACCTAGATTTAGACGCGCTACAACAACTAGCAAGAAATGCCGTGATGCACCGCATTTATGAAAATACATACGCGCCCGTTCGGATTACCTGGTTTAATGATTGTATCGAGATCCAAAATCCTGGTGGTCCTTTTGGTCAAGTGAATAAGCAAAACTTTGGTCAGCCCGGTGTAACCGATTACCGCAATCCTCATTTAGCTGAAGCGATGAAGAACTTAGGTTATGTGCAGCGATTTGGAGTAGGAATTCAATTGGCACGCAAAGAACTACAAAAAAACGGCAATCCACCTCCAGAATTTGTCGTCGAAGACGCCCATCTGCTAGTCACACTTAAGAAAAGACCATGAATACAACGATTATTGCTTTTTTCAACAACAAAGGCGGTGTGGGTAAAACCTCATTAGTTTATCACTTAGCCTGGATGTATAAAGACATGGGGCTGCGAGTTGTTGCTGCTGATCTTGATCCTCAAGCTAACCTGACGGCTGCATTTCTGGACGAGGAGCGATTGGAAGAACTTTGGTTAGGCAATAGTCGTAATACAGTTTTTGATTGTATACAACCGCTATTAAAAGGAACGGGTGATATTGATAATCCCTACCTGGAATTCATTGAAGAAGCTCAGTTATCGCTTTTTCCTGGAGACTTAGGGCTTGTGGTTGGAGATTTATATCTTTCTGGTTTTGAGGATGAACTTTCAGCACAGTGGCCCAATTGTTTAGGTGGAGGGGGTCAAGAAAGAGCATTTCGGGTTATGTCTGCTTTCTGGAGAATTATGCAAAAAGCTGCTTTAGCTCATAACGCTGACGTTATATTACTGGATCTTGGTCCTAATTTGGGGGCGATTAATCGGGCGGCGCTAATTTCAGCCGACTATGTAGTTGTTCCCCTTTCACCGGATTTATTTTCGTTGCAAGGTTTGCGTAATCTGGGTCCAACATTGCGGACATGGCGCGAAGAATGGCAAGAGAGACTAGCTAAAACAAGTTCTCCAGGAAAGAAGGGTTTAGCCACAGATTTACAGCTTCCTCAAGGTAAAATGCAGCCGATTGGATATGTTGTTTTACAACATTCAGCCCGATTAGATCGTCCAGTGAAGGCGTACAACCGTTGGATTGCGCGTATCCCAACGGTTTATCACGAGGATGTATTAGATCAGCCGCTGACTGATAATATTTCTGTAGCTGATGATCGGCATTGTTTAGCCTTACTGAAAAACTATCAGAGTTTGATGCCCATGGCTCAGGAAGCCCGTAAGCCTATCTTTCACCTCAAACCGGCTGACGGGGCGATTGGCGCTCATACTTATGCGGTGAGGAATGTCTACCGAGAATTTGAAAAATTGGCTCGCGCGATCGCACAACGAACAGGAGTAAAACAGTTGTCAACACCCACCGCGCCTTTATAATGGCATAGCGTACCGAATTGGATGGATTATATTGTAGGGACACACATCAGTGCGCCCAGAAACTCCGTACAATTTCTTCTCTACAATTAAATCAGGGCGGGTTTTGTTGTTCAGTTATTGGTGACAAGCTAGCTTGAATCCCTAAACCCGCCCCTACAATTTACTTGACCAACCCTCTAGTAGGGACACGACATATTATGCCCCTACAAGTAGCCCCTATACCGCCAAGAAAACCTTATTCATAATCCAGTTGCGGATCAACCTTAAACGTTCCCACAGACGCCTGCAACTCTCGCGCCACTTCCACCGTTTTTCGCAGCGAATTTGACACTTTCGTCGAGGAATCTGAGGTTTGGGCTGATACCATGGCAATCTCGTACATCAAACTACTCACCGCTTGCGCTGTTTGCGTCTGAGACACGGTAGCCGTAGAAATTAACTGTACTAATTGGTCAATCTGATAGGATACCTCTAACATCTGACCCAAACTATTCTTGGCATCATCCACTAACTGTGTCCCTTCTACCACCTGCTTGGTGCTTTGTTCCATCGCCTCAACCACCATCGCGGTTTCCCGTTGAATACTCTCAACAATTTCCTCAATTTCTTGAGTCGCCGCTGCCGATTTTGCCGCCAGTTCTCCTACTTCTTCAGCAACAACAGCAAACCCTTGACCCTCTTCACCAGCCCGTGCTGCCTCAATCCCGGCGTTAATAGCAAGTAAGTTGGTTTGTAGGGCAATTTTCTCAATGATAGATACCACCTTGGCAATCTGTTGAGACGACTCACCCAAACGCTTCACCTTTTTCGCCGTCTCACCAATCGTACCCCGCAGATTTAAGATATTCTCTACCGTTAAATCCATCGCTGCTTGACCCATTTGGGCGGTATTGGATGCTGTACCCGCAACAACTGCCGCTTGGCGAGCGTTCTCCGCCACTTCTTCAATCGACTGGGTCATTTGTTCGACAGAATTTAAAATTTGAGTTGTTTCTTCTGCCTGTTTTAGTGCCGCTTCTGCCAGTTGCTGAATCGCTTGTTCGTCTTCACCAACCGCCATATTCACCTGAATTGCTGACTCTTGTACCCGCGTGACAATCTGCCGCAAGTTCTCCACAATTGAGTTGAAAAAGTCAGCAACGGTGCCAATTTCACCAATATTTACCTCTGCCCGTACCGTTAAGTCCCCTCTGGCTGCACCTTCGACATCATTAAGCAGTTCAACTAATTGCATTTGAATCGCTTCTTTTTGTTGACGTTGCTCCTCTGCCAGTTGTTCGGCTTTTTGACGGGATTGCTCAATTTGGGCTAAGAAATCTAAACGATCTAAGGCTGAACCGAGTTGAATCGCCACTTGTTTAAAGAAGGTCATTTCTGACTCTTGCCACACCCGGCTACTGGAACATTGATGGGTAACTAACAAGCCATGAAGATCACCATACGCCAAAATCGGTGCGACTAAATTGGCTTTGACGTTAAAGGGTTCGAGTTGACCCAAATAACACTTGCTTAAACCCGCCTTTTGAATATCTTCAATCGCCTTGATCCGCCCCTGCTTATATTTCTCTACATATTGCTCCGCAAAACAGGGGTCAGCAATATTCGCGCCCAAGGCTTTGGGAAAGCCTTCTGCCACCGATTCAGCCGTGATCGTGCCTTTCCAGTTTTCGTCAAATAGATAAATGATCGCGCGATCGGTTTTCATGGTTTTGCGAATTCCTGTAATCGCAGCATTATAAATTTCCTCCACGGTCACGGATTCGCGAATACTGGATGTAATTTCATTCAGTTGTTGCGCCCGTTCGGTTTCCGCTTCTTTTTCGACCAAGAAGTTCACCCGGTCTAAGGACAAACCGACTTGAATCGCTAACTTTTTGAGAAACTCAATTTCCGACGGTTGCCAATTATGAGGAGCATTACAGTGATGGGCAATCAGTAAACCAAATAACTGCTCATCTTTGAGAATGGGTGTGACCAAATTGGCTTTAATTTGTAACCGTTCCATTAACTGGAGGTGATCCGGATGAAAACCCGCTTCAAAAACATTATCGGTGGGTACGACTCGTCCTTTTTGGTAAGCTTCGATCAGAGCATCGCCAATACAAGCGTCTTCAATTTTATCCCCCAAGGCACGAGTCCAAGCGGGAGCGACGGCTTCATTGGAGATGTATCCCCGCCAGTCGGGTTGGAACCGATAAATTACCACCCGATCCACACCCAGAATTTGCAACGCTCCCTGAACAGCCGCCTGGAAGACTTCCTCTAAATCTCGTTCAGTCCGAGCGCGGGAAATGGCGATGTTGGCAAATAATTCTGCCTGTTGTGTTTCTGCCGATTGCTGATATAATAACCCCTTAACACTGGTGACCAGATTATTAAACGCTTGGGACAAGAGGCGGGTTTCCGTCGGACCGGATGGTTCAGCTTGAACATTGAGATCCCCTGCAATCATTTGTTCCGCCGTGCTAACCAATTGTTTTAAAGGCATTGCCAAACGACGGGCTAAAAATAACAGGATTGCTGCGATCGCACCGCCTAAGAGCAGAAATGCTAAGGAAAAGGTCAGCGCGGCTTGAGACCCAGCGCGGCGGAGGTCGCTCAGTTCCATAGAAACCGCAATCACCCAGTTGGTTTTGGGAACGGTGACCAGCAGATAACGGCGACCCGCGTAGGTAAAGTTGGCACTATTTTGGGAATCGCCAACCTGAGAGGGGACTGACTCTATGGTTAAATCTTTGAGTGGCAAATTACTCGCTACTGATTCCGCCTGAGAATTCTGAGACTGTAGGCTATCGAGCAACATTTTGGCACCTTGCGCGATCGCATCACCGCCCACAACCGTCTGTTGACCTTCTCCCTGCTGAATCCCGACGTTATGAATGACAGTGACATTACCCTCTTGGGTCAGGGCTAAAAGTTGTACGATTTGAGACTCAACTAAGCGTAAATCTGAGAGCAAATTATTCAGCACTGTACCGAACTCTGTGGCGGGTAAAACCCCTTTGACCACACCTAGAAATTCACCTGAGTTCGGATCAGTAATCGCTTGGCTCAGTTCAATTCCAAAGGTATTTGCCGATTGATCAAACGTCGGTTCGATTAACTGACCCTCACCTGTTTTCGTTGCTTGCCACCATTGTTCATCCCGTTGCACAAAGTCCGAGGTCGGGCGACTATAGGCAACGTTAAACCCGTGTTTTTCGGTAAAAAACAACTCTGCAAATTCGCTAATCTCTGCTGTTTTTTGAAGATAACTATTCAGGGATGGATTGGGTTGAACAATTTTATTGGTGGCGAAGGTTTGTTCAAGCTGCTCAATCGGAATTGTCGTCAGACCTTCAGTTTGAGCCACTGTTGCCGTATTCTTCGCCGCATTAATGACTAACGGATTATGCGCCACAATTGCGGGAATTTTTTCGGCTTCGGCTAACAACTCAGTGACCAGATCACTGGTTAATAATGCTTCATTTTGTAATAACTGCTCAGTTTGTTCTTGGCTGCGTCCCGAAATAATTCCAGATGTCACCAATCCCGCTAATCCCAAGGGAACCAGTACAGCAGGTAAAATGGTTTGCAATAACTGAATCCGCAGGGGAGTACTGTTCTGGGATAATAAACGATTGTAGCTCGGAAGAGTACGCCCCAGGAAAGAAGGCTGTTTCTTCGGCTCTGGAGGCGTCATTCCTGGGGGGGGAACGGATTCGAGAGGGAGTTGGCTGTTAGGATAATTCGTTGCACTATTTTGATACCCTCTATTCAAAGTGTCTTCATGGGATTGAGCGTTATAAGTGTTAAGTGGATCAAATTTAGTAGCCATGAAATGATGTCCTTGAAATGAGAGTCTTGGTTAATTCTTGATTGTCATACTCGCTTTTTGATAAGCAAGCTACGTTAAAGAATTCTGGCATCGGCGCGGGACGGGTTGAGTAACATCATGGTCAAAAAACAATAGAGTGAAAAATTGCCCCTACTCAACAGAACTCAAAAGGGTTTATAACTCAACTGAAATTGGTAGAAGATGCGGGTAAAAATATGCAAGGTGGTTTTATTTTTCGTTCTGTAGCCACGCAATTGCTATTAATTTTCCAATACCCTGTATCAGCCTTAAATCATTAGAGAACTAGACCTAAATCTAAAATCATAAAGGGCATCTGATTGAATTTGGTGTTAAAAAACACGACAGACACTTATCCTCAAGGGTTGTCCAAAAATAAACTCGCATTTTTTGCTAGAGTCCTCATTCACCAATAGCAAATGACAAATGACAAATGACAAATGACAAATGACGATATTGGATTAAAGCACTCGTCTACACGCCACACTAGCCGCCTTGACACCCCCACCAGAGGCAATTAAAGCGCCGATGGGACCGCCAACCGCTTCCCCGGCGATCGCCATTTCAATCGCCACCGCCAACGTACAAACATCTAAATCCGTTTCTGATGCAGGTTGCGCTTCTGGATGGTTATCTTTCCAGGCTTGGGCTAAAGGAACGGCAAGTTCTGCTAATTGATTTTCGAGGTCAAATTGCTGTACTTCTTCAGAAGATACAGGTTCAGAGGTTGAGGGATTGAGATTACGTAATTGGTTGTCGGATTTGAATGAACTCATAGTGCTAGTACCTAAAAAAACACCACACTCAGGAATAGTGGGATTGAAGCGAAAACGATAGATTTACCCTGGTGGTGTCCAACCTTGAGGAGAACAGAAGCAAAAGAGGCGAGCGATCGCAGACCCTAGGCTTTCATTCCCAGATACGGTTGAATCTGTAAGACAGTCGTATAACTTGTAATACACTTTCCTTATCATAGGTCAACTACACCAGCATCAGCAACTAAGTCTTGCAGCTTTTATCGAGTCTTCATAAACGGGGGGATTCCAGGTGCAGAGGATATAAGGGAAACAAGGTGGGGGAGTTAACTCAAAACTCTCTCACCTAAGCGGGGCGGGTTTAGTCACATCGGGGTGGCAAAACACGATAATCGTGAAAGTGAGTCCCGACTTTGCCAATCACTCAAACAGAACCGTAACCTCACTCGATTGAGTAAAGTAATTCCAAATCGCGATCGCTAAATCATTCTCATATTCCAGCTTTTCTATTCCCTGACAATTCCGGCAATCCCCTATACATGATGACGCTTGACCATCTAATGCCCCCTCTGGAATTGCTAAACAAATATTTACAACAGGGATCTCGTCTCCCTCACCCAATCCGTTATAGGTGCTGAACGTCACCGCAGCAACATAGTCCATATTGATGATCAAATCGGCGAGTCGGATGAATGCCAAGATAAACTCCTCGCACAGATAATTCAATAACTGTTTTGTCAAAAAAAACCCTACATAAAAAGGTTAAGTCATACACCCAATTGGCGTAGTCACGATTGAACTCTTCAATTTGGTGTCGTAGATGCACTTACCGACAACGGAATAGATCAGAGAGCTTTCCCTAGCTTGAGTTTTTCTCAAAGGTCGGGTTTCTTTTCTATGCCATTGCGATGACCCTGAAAACGTACTTAACCGTAATATAGCGTAAAACACGTAATACACTAATAGCATGATAGTCAATCTGCACGCTGATCAGCAAGAGTCAGGGATTAGGGACTGGCGATTGAGGATTGGCGATTGGAAAAATTCTCCATCACCTGTCTCATCTTCCCCATCTCCCCTGTTCCCCGTTTCCCGTTCCCCGTTCCCCGTTCCCACAGTTCAGGCTAACCAGACTGCCAAATTTTGACTTGACCAGTTAGACTGCGACTAACCATCGTTTCTCCATCAGCACTCATTGCTACAGCAGCGACACCCTCTGGATGTCCTTCAAGGGTATTGACTAATTCACCAGTTTCCAGATTCCAAATAGTCAGCGCTGGGTCACCACTACCTGCAATCAGAGTTTGTCCATCTGGGCTGATGGTGACAGAGTAAACCGGTTTTTCAAACTGGGAAAGGGTACGAACTAATTCCCCAGTTTCCCGATGCCAAATTTTGACAGTTTTGTCCGCTGTTACATTCTTTTGAGTTGTTCTTGTGTCCTGTGCAACTATGAGAATTTCCAGAAATAGCCAAATTTTATCTGCTCTTTGAACTTTTTTCGCAACACCATTGACTACCCGGTTCGACAGCCAATACATTGCCATCAGGCATAAATAGCATCCAATCTTCAGCACCCTCTTCCTCCGGATCTGACGGATCTGAATAGAGGGAAAATGTTCGCAAGGCTAATTGATTATCAAAAGTGAAAAGGGTATCCCAAAGGGGGGGAATGAATTTCACACTTTTTAAATTCATCCCCTCTATTTTTTGCAATTCTAAGGCTATCTTTGAGCGCGAATCTTCACAAGCGACTAGCACTTCAAGATTCTGTTCTAAACGCCAAGCACACAGATAAATCCATAGATGCCACTCTCCACGAGTATATTCTGATCGCTTAACTAAATTACCATGCTTTCGCTTGACTGGATTACGGTACTCTACAATTTGCTTGACTGGATTGCCAAACTCTAGCGTAATAAAACTACCATATCCTAAGGAAACACCCCAGGCTTTATGTCCCAATAGCGGTGATATTTTAGCCTCAATTAAATTTCTTTCGGTTGGATTAATAGACATTGCTTTTTTTAATAGTTCTTCAAGTTAAAAATTATCAACACTGTTCATGCTGCTGGTATAGTCCCTATAGAGTAGTTTTCATTTGGATGAGAGACCTTGAATATCTATAATACAATAGCTTTAACATTTTCGGGATACTTTAATTAAACGATAAACGCTATCGTGTCTAGGGTAAATTAATCATCGTCCCAGTCAACAAGATCATCTATTTGCTCTTGTGCATCAGTATTACCAAACATTTCTATCCCTATTGCGACTATCTGCCAAAAACCATACCCTTGTCCACTAATTTCCTCCCAATAAATGATAGTTCCAGCCGCACCTACAGAAACAAGTACAATAGAGCCTAGTTTGTAAGCTCCTATTCCTATAGGGATGACTACTGCTGGTGCAACAGCTATTAGCTGAGACTCGTCCTGTAGTTGGGGTATACAAAACTCAACTGAGTCACTATTAGTATTAGCCCCTTTGAATAATGTCTGAAGCACATTATTTAACATCTCATCCCGTGACTTAGCCATCACGCTACGGTTTTCCTTGGCAGGTGACGCTACGTCCTCTGGGCGAGACTGCACCACATTTACTCCGCCTTTTGCCTCTTTCTTGGTTGCCCGTTGCGCCATAGGCAAACTAGATTTTGGGATCTTATGCTGCTGGTACATCATTGGCTTCGACTTGAACTCCGATTAATCTCCTCAAACCCACCGCTGATGTCATGAGACATTCTTTATTTTAGGGTGGAATGAGAATTTGCCGACTGCTGAAATTTTCGGCTTTAGCGATCGCACTC